>CALQZP010000001.1 GCA_943349725.1 Candidatus Nomurabacteria bacterium
AACCGAACGCCTAGGCGTTCGGTTTTGTGTTCGACAAACCGAGGAATGATTACATTCCTGCAGGAGCCGACGTAGATACGTCGCACGCCTTGCAAGACTTCTTGTGTGTAGCGATCTCAACAACCGCAGCGAGACCGACGAGAATAAAGACGACATTCGCGATACTCTCACCTAAAAATTTGGTGACGACATCACCGACTCCCGCGCCGACAAGCCCCCAATTGAGGCCACCGACAACGAGAAGAATAAAAGAAACGATATGTACTGCTTTCATAAAGCTCGACACGAATCTACAAATAAAGACTCGAATGACACTAATAAAATGATTTCACTTCTATTCGTGTAATTCGTTCTTTCATTCGTATTATTAGTGTCGTGTTAACGAAGTTTACTAATAATTGACCTTTGGCTATAAGTGTAACACCACGCCACATTACAACCTAGTAAGATATCAACAGGTGGAACGAACCAATAGATACCGCTACAGTTTTTAGTCTCTAAATGAGATATGCCTCCGGTAGGAAGTTCGACCCTTACCCTCCTCCGCACAAGGCTACGGACGGGCAAGCAGGGTCAGTACCCCAATTGGTTTTTCTGTTCGTGAATACACTCCAGAAAAAGCTCAATCGGGCTTCGATTCCTACACGGAAGCGTCCCACGCTTCCTCTCGGTGCTTCTTCGCTTCGCTCAAATCCCCTTGGTAGGAATCGAACCTACATCAATGCCTTAGAAGAGCACTGCTCTATCCATTGAGCTACAAAGGGTACACTATAAACCTACAATACATGGGGAAGAAAAGGAAATGAGTTACTTCTTTGACTTACTACTCGGTACAAACGGGTCAACGGTGGGGAGGGCGTCTCGCTTCAGCGCGTCAAATCCTTCTTGCTTATCGGCGAAATAGGAAATCGTTTTTTCAAGTTGAAATTTATCGAGCGTCTTCACCACGACAGGTTCCTTCTTGTCCACCAAGAAAATCTCACCTTTGTCTATTTTCCCGTACATAAAGACACTGACACTTACGGCAATGACACACAGAATGAGGAAGCCGAAAAAAAGAATTTCCCAATCCGCTCCCGCACCGTGTCCGAACGACAACGACCCACGCTTCGCCCCTCCTCGGGTAAAGATACATTTCAGCGATAAAGGTTGTTTAAGAAGAGACATATTATTTCATCTTAAGTACTGAGAGGGTCACCGTACTGCTCCAAGGGCCTTCTCCCTCTCTTTCCGCCCTGGCTATCACGAGCTGTTTTACCTTTGCCTCGAGGGGTAGGAGTTCCAGCAATCCTATATACCTCACCACCCCTGCCCAGGTGCCTACCACCTTGAGTGTCAGGTGTAGTTCCTCAATACCCACCTGCGTCAGTTCACCCTTCGTAACCGACTCTATAGACACCTTCACCCCTCTCTCTTCCCCCGTCCGTTCCAGGAGTTCAAAGAACGAAACCGCTTCCTCTTTGCCTACAATATACTTCTGGATTTTCTCGCGAAACTGCGCGGTCTCGGCGACGAGTGTCTTCCGAGAATGCTTCGCACTTTCTGCGGTAGATTCGGCATCAATATCATTTACTATTTTAGAAGCATGTTCATTTTTTGTTTTGACCGAAACAAACAGAAATCCATAGCACCCAATCGCTACGCTATTTAACAGTAGCATGACGAGAAGTAACTCTTTATTTTTCCGACTAAACGTGTGTAGGTTCATACTCGTGACTAGAAAACACCAACTGTCTTTATGCTAAATTCAATATCACTATCCTTGGCAAAATGAGAGATAGGTACATCAACCCCCTCAAACAGCCTGCTCTCCTCAAGTGCTTTGACAAAGGCGAGGAGCGCCGCGCGGTCCTTGGCTCCCCCTCCGATATCAACAGATCGCTTCCCCCCATCCACCTTTGCAAAAGAAAAGCTTTGGAGTGACACGGCATCGGTTTTAAGCGCAACTATCATAAGTACTACTTCGTAGAGAAGCTTTTTGGGGGACTCGTGTGGCAGAAGAGAAAGCGCAGATTTAGCCTCAAGAAGCACCTTATCAAGTTCATCCGCGTTTCCGTTATTCGAGCTCTTTGAGAGCGCTTCGAAACGACGGGTGGCCGATTCTTCCCTCTGTGAAGAAAGGAGCAGTGAGGGAACCAGCGTGACTGAAGCAATCAAGAGGGTGACGAAAGAAAGACCAAGCGCCACAATGCCGATTCGTATCCGATACTCTCGTCGGAGTATTTTCTTTTCAAGTTGTGGGAGTAGATTAAACATAGTAGCTAAACATACGAAACTACGAATTATGCGAATACCGCCTTTGCACCATTAGTATATTGGTATCCTTAATTTTTGGGGAGCGCGAGCCCAATTGCTCCAGCGTAGTCGAGTGATTCATCGAACAAAATCGGCGGAATACCGTCTTCAAGTGAAAAAACATTGCTCCAGACATTCCCCACCGCGACACTGCTCTGAAGTGACATGCCAAGATATTCGGCAAAACAGGTAAGCCCCGCGTCGCGACCGGATAAAATAATCTTAGTAATCTTCTTTGTGGGCTCTTCCCCTTGTTCTTTGTGTGAGTCCCAGTAGAGAGAAAGTTTTTGTATCTCATCTTTGAGAGCCGACACGGCATTCATAAGCGCCATAAACAAATCCTCATGTTTCTTGTGCCGAAATACGGTATGCTCGTTTTTTATTTTTTCGGCCTCTTGCAGACTTATGGACAGATGCTTTGAAATGGCTTCCGTAATATGCACACCTCCAATCGCAACCGTAGACGTGAACTGCACCACCTCGTGACTGACGATAAACAGGCCGGTCTTTTGTGCTCCAAAATTAACAATCATATAGGTATCGCCGTCACCCCTTGTAATGACTGAACGAGCAATGGCCTGTGCCTCGATTTCAAACGAAAGTGGTATAAGGTCTGCTGAGTTAAGAAGTTCCAGGTAGGTTTCAACCACTTTACTGGGAAAAACGGTCATAGCGACATCAAGATGAACGGGTGCCTCATGTTCCGGAGGAGTCAGGACAGCATAATCAAAAACAGCTTCATGCGCGGAGACGGGAGCACTCTCTTCAATCTTGAACTCAAGAGCACCGCGCATTTCCTTTCGAGGGACATTGGGAATCTGTGTTCTAAAAAGATAGGCTTTCTCTTCGGGAAGTGAGACGTTCACAAAATCTAAATTGAGCGCATTCTTCAACTTCCGCAACTCTTCAATGACGGCGTCCCTATTGTTCACATATCCTTCTGAAATACTGCCGGGTGGAAGCAATCGCCGAGCATAGCGCCCGAGGGTGAGCCCGCGGTGGTGACGAACAAGTTCCACTGCCGACAGAGCGCTATCGGAAATATCCAACCCAACTACCGGCATCTCAAGAAATCTTGGGGTGGGGAAAAATTGGCTGAAAAAGCGTTGTTTAAACCCTACCGTTTCATGCATGATACTAACTAGTATACCTCACTTTGGTTCATTTCTTTTCTGTTTTATCCACTCCCAAATTATCGGGATGAAGGAGAGCACGATGATACCGAGTACAATCGGCAATAGATAACGGTCAATGCTTGGAATGACCCTCCCTAGGCCAAACCCGAGAAAGATAAGGAGTGTAGACCACACGACACCACCTATCACATTGAATGAAAGAAAGGTTCGATATTCCATCCGCCCAATACCTGCGAGTATGGGAGCAAACGTGCGGATAATGGGAACAAAGCGTGCGAGAATAATCGTCTTCTTGCCATGCTTCGCGTAAAAAGCTTCCGTTTTATGTAAATGTTCCTTTCGGAAGAAGAAGGAATCCTCCTTGGTGAAGAGTTTGAGACCGATATGCTTTCCGAAGGCGTAGCCGACACTATCCCCCACGATAGCGCATACCGTCACCCCAAGCCAAAGTACGACGACGTTAAAATGTCCTTGTGACGCGAGAAGTCCCGCAGTAAAGAGCAGTGAGTCGCCCGGGAGGAAAAATCCGAAGAAGAGCCCCGACTCGGCAAAGACAATGGCGAACACCCCCACGAGTCCGAGGGTGGTGATGAGAAAGGCAGGATCGAGCCAATGTAGCATAGGGAGTGAACTCAGAATTAAGAATTAAGAATTAAGAATTAAGCAAGATTAGTTAACCCATAATTCAGTATTCATACTTCATAATTCATGCGCTATTTAGCGCGGGTGCCTTCCGGTATCTCCCCGTTCGGTTCCAGAATTGAAAACTTGCCATCTTCCGTGGAGACTGCGAAGAGCATTCCGTTTGATTCCAAACCTCGAATCATTCGCGGTTCAAGATTCGTGACGAACATACACTTCTTTCCCACAAGCACCTGTATGTCGGGAAAGTAGAGCGCAATCCCCGAAATAATCTGCCGAACATCCCGCGTTTGTTTCCCCTCCTCAGATGAGGAGGGGTGGCCGAAGGCCGGGGTGGTGGGAGCTAAGAAGGGGGGAATCGGGGTGGTGTCTGATTCTCCCTTTTCTAAAGGGAGCACCGCTTTCTGAAGCGTGGAGGGATTTTGCTTCAGCCCAAAATCCACGCTCAATTTCAAAAGCTTATCCGTCTCCGGCACTTTCTCAACCGAGAGTATCTTCCCCACCGTTATCTCCACCTTTTTGAAATCGTCAAATGTGATCATACCAATATACAAACAATACTAACGATACGAACATTACGAAATTAATACGAACAAGACAAATCTCCCTTTCGCAAGTTTGCACAGAGTTCGTATTATTTGTATCTTTCGTAACATTCGTATGTTGGTATTATCTAATTCTATCCAAATAACTCTGTAAAATAATCGCTGCGGCGGATGCATCGAGCATACCGCTCTCCTTGGGTGCATTTCCTCCCCTGCTCGCTTCAGGACGGCGGGCATAGTTTCGTCCAGCCTGAACCGAGGTCAGGAACTCAGGCTCATACTCTACCTTTTTATGAGTCAGCTTTTCAAGTGCCTGTTTGAACTCATCCGCCGATTTTGCAATAGCGTTGTCCTTTCCGTTGAAGTCCTTTGACTCCCCCATGACCACGAGCTTCACCTTCTGCTCCGTTATAATCAGCGCAACTTCGGGCAGAAGCGCTTTGTCGTTCAAAAGTACCTTGTACGGAAACGCGAGTGTACCCGATTCATCGGAAAGAGCGAGCCCTACTCGCTTTGAACCGAAGTCTATACCGAGATACCGCATGGAAAGAGTATAGCGCAAAGTGTCGCTCGTGCAATGCAAAAAGATTGCGAGAGAGCGATTTTCTGCTATTATCGTTCTGTTACGGGGAGAGGTGGCAGAGTTGGCCTATCGCACCGCACTTGAAATGCGGAGTCCGGGAAACCGGACCGTGAGTTCGAATCTCACCCTCTCCGTTATGCTAAAAGTTAACTGGCAAGATTGGTTCCCAGACAGAAAGTGGAAACCTTTTGCCGTGACAATCTTGTTAGGCATTATGGGATCTTTAGTATCTACATTCCTAGCCTTCCAGCATGACCAGAATATCCTTAAATTCACTGCCCGCCCTAGACTTGCTTTTGACTTCATAAAATTTGAAGAAAACAATTCATACATAAAAGCAAGACAAACTGAAAAAGGTGCAGAGATCAAATTCCGTTTAGGTATATCGAATAATGGAGAGTCTTACGCCAGAAACATCACTATACCTTCAGGATACTACAATCAAACAGAAGCTCTACACAACCAAGGTGCGGCTAAACTCATTAATACAATAAGTCCCGTGTTGATTTCCCCGAGTGGACTTTTTTCTCTTGCTCCTCAAGAAAAAAGGACAGTAGAACTGACTGTTGATGCCCCTCTTTTTGACAAAAGAGCAGCAATTGACTTGACTGAAGCAGTCACGAGAAAACTCAATGTGGAATTTCCTTTAGAATTAAAGCTTTCCTATGAATGTGAACCTGAACTAAATTGTGGGATAAATCAATTTGATTTATCGTTAGTCTATAGACCTTCATGGGTTGACGTGACTCTTTCGACTCCTGATTCGAACAAATAGATTTAGTACCCCCTTTCAAGCTCCTAATTTCTAAAACCAAACCTCTACGTGGTATGATAGCGGGATGACAACACTGCCTCTCATGCTTATCATCCTCTGCGCGCTCACGGGATTTTCCATCGCGCTCTATATTCATTTCAAGAAAAAAGAGCCCAAACCTCTTATCTGCCCTATCGGTCACTCCTGTGACCCGGTCGTGCGCAGTGACTACTCTCGGTTTATGTGTATTCCGGTTGAGTGGCTCGGAATCCTCTACTATTTCCTCGTCCTCCTCGCCTATTTCCTCCTCGCTCTGCACCCTGCCCTGCACACGGAGGCTGTGCAGGTGTTTCTGCTGGTAGTTTCGGGTCTTGCCTTTCTTTTCTCCGCCTATCTCACCGGCGTGCAAGCCTTCATTCTAAAAGAGTGGTGCTCGTGGTGCCTCTTTTCCGCAACTCTCTGCGCCATTATCTTCTTTACCACCCTTACTCTTTCGAGTGCCGAGATCATGATGTTTTTTTGAAAATTGGTAATTGAAAATTGATAATTTTATCACCATGTCAGTCTCCAAAATAACGTGGCAAGCTTACAATCGCCCGCAAGAGCCTCACGGCCCCGATTGGTACTGGGCGGTCAGTATTATCGCCCTCTCCATCACGGTGACGGCGATACTCCTTAACAACACACTTTTTGCCGTACTCGTCGTTATTAGCACCGTTTCTCTATTCCTCCGAACCCTTCAAGAGCCGCGCCTTATCACCTATGAACTTACAAACCGTGGCCTCTGGACCAACAAGACCTTTGAACCCTTTACCACCTTTGAATCATTTTATGTGACCGAACTTGAACCTACAAAGCTACTGATAAAAGCAAAGGGTTTGACGACCCCCCTTTCGGTTATTCCCCTTATGGAAATTGATCCGGACACCGTTCGCGAGTTCCTCCAGGACTATCTTGAAGAGGTACTGCTTGAAGAACCCCTCTCAAAAAGAATAATGGAGTACCTTAGGTTTTGACGAAGAAGCGTTTAACGTGTAGCGTATAGCGGTTAGTCCCTCTTGTCGTTCAATGGATAGGACACTTCCCTGCGAAGGAAGAGATGCAGGTTCGATTCCTGCCAGGAGGACCACAAAGACGCCGTTTAACGAAAAACACCCTTTGGGGTGTTTTCGCTATCTACAAACCATGTGCCGTACAGACGCTAAACTCGCGTCACTTCGCAGAGTTTGGCGTTTATGTCACATCGTGATTTCCAGAAAAAATACCCCACAATGAAGACGGTGGTGAGGGGCGATACCCACGCGGGTACGGGTATATGAAACGCGTGAAGAAGCATAATCGCACCAAGAAAAAAGACGGAGTACATAGCTCCGTTCTTGAGAAAAATATACTTCTTTACCGTTTCTATATTTGAGACCGTGAGTTTCCGAAGCACAATGGCGCCAATACCATTCCCGATAAGAATAAGCGGAATGGAGAGTGTAAAGGCGAATGCGCCCAGCACTCCGTCTACAGAAAAAGTCGCGTCAATAACTTCAAGATACAAAATCTTGCTGATATCAGATTTCTTTGAAGAACCCGAGAGGAGCTCCTTTTCGGCGCGCTCCGCGTTCTCCTTAAACCCGTGGGTTATGAAAAAGGCAGTGGAGCCGATGACAGCCCCAAAGGCCATAAGCGGGTCTGTCTTGAGTGCAAGCCACACAACGACAGAGAGCAGGATTGAGACGATAGCATAGAACCATACACCTTGCTTCACAAAAAAACGCTCACCAGGAAGCCCAAAGTGTTTTTCCTCAAGGAAAAGCCAGTGGAGAAACAAAAATATAAGAAAGATGCCTCCACCCGCCATAAGGATTGGCGCTGACTTCTCTATCGCGCTGTGTACCACGGGGTCGCTTGACCATGTAGCGGTGAAAGCACCAATGGGACCGAGCGAGGGCACCGTCGCCCAAATGATGACCCACGGCAAAAGTCCTCGTACGACGAATACCGCGAACAGTATCCCCCAAAAGAGGAACCATCGGCGCATCTTCGCAGACATAGTGCGAAGCACCTCCGCGTTGATAATCGCATTATCGGCACTTGAGATTATCTCAAAGAGCACAAGACCAAGCACGGTAAGGATTGAACTTATGAGCATAGATGAGGAATACTATACTCCTGTTTTCCAAAAGTAAAAACTCCCCTGTGGGGGAGCTTTTCCTCTTGTCATTCCAGCGGAAGCGGGAATCCATTCTGGATCCCCACTTTCGTGGGGATGACACTAAAGTAATTCCGAAATTACCTTAGTGTCACTTTGTTCGCGCAATGAGCTTCATCAGGCGAGACTTCTTTCGGTCGGCGGTCCCCTTCTTGAGGGTGTGCTCTTTTGCTGCCTTATCCAGCGCCTTGTAGGCGGTCGGCAGGAGCTTAATGGCCTCCGCTACTTTCTTCTCGGAAACAAGCTTCTTAATTTTCTTAAGGGTGTTATCAACGTCCTGCTTTCGGCGCACGTTGAACACTCGCTTTTTGAGCGAGGAACGATGGGCCTTTTTTGCTGAACTGGTTATTGCCATGGAATGGGCGCTAGGACCTAGGCCTTAGGCGCTAGGAAACAAAGCCCAAAAAGAGTAACAGATACAAACGGAAAAAGCAATTTTCTTTCCTAAAGCCTAGTGCCTAGAGCCTAGAGCCTATATACTATTCCTATGATTTCCTACGTTTCCGGCACCGTCGTAGAGAAAGAAGCCAAGTTCGCCATTGTGGACGTCTGTGGCATTGGGTATCGAGTATTCGTGACAGACGACACGATGCAAAAACTCCGCATTGGGGCGCAGGCCAAGCTCCTTACGCGCCATGTCGTGCGCGAAGACGCGGAAGAACTCTTCGGCTTCCTTGAAACTGACGACTTAAAACTCTTTGAACTTCTTTTGAGTGTCCCGGGTATTGGTCCAAAGACAGCACTTAACATTTTGAATGTCGCCACACCCGAAACCCTCCGCCGTTCCATTACGTCTGGTGAAGTCGCCTACCTTACCAAGATTTCGGGTATCGGCAAAAAAACCGCGGAAAAAATCGTACTTGAACTCAAAGACAAGTTAGGTAAAGGCGAAGAAGGAACTACCCTCAAAGAAGAAGTGGACGCGCTAGAGGCACTCAAATCACTTGGCTACTCACATGGAGAAGCGCGCGAAGCGCTCAAAAATCTTCCTGAACATGTGTCCACCACCAGCGACCGCGTAAAGCATGCGCTTAAGGTGCTGGGAAAACGCTGATTGACAATGTCTATACAACTGCTATACTGGCTTTTTAGCAATTTCGTATACACATATGAACTCACTCATCAGTGTTCGCATAGACCCAAAAACGAAAAAATCCGCGCAAAAGACACTCGAAGAACTGGGGCTTGACCTCTCCGCAGGTATTACCTTGTTCCTCGAACAGGTTATTGAAACCGAGTCTATCCCCTTCACCATTGCAACAAAGCGGGGGCATACACTAAGGCACTGGAAGCTCTACAAGAAAGAAATTGCGTGGGCAAAAAAACATGGAAAAGGCTACCGAACAGCTGAAGAAATGCATGCGGATATCTTGAAAGGTTAATGCACTGTCATGTACTCTCTTCATCCTTCAAAGAGCTACAAAGAGAGGGTTAAAGCGACTTTCTCGTTCGGGACAATTTGATTGGAAGATGCTTGATAGAGTCTTAAATGTACTTGCCTCGGGCAACCTACTTCCCTTGCGATACGGCAACCACCCCTTGCAAGGAGAATATACGGGCTGTTTTGAGTGTCACATCAAGGGCGACTTACTTCTCATCTATGAAGTCGACGAGCTCAAGCAAATCTTGACACTTGTTACGATTGGTAGTCATTCGGAACTCTTTAGATAGGACGTAGGTGTCGTTCATAAATGGTGAACACCGCTTCACTGCGGGGATTATAGACATAGTGTGGCGGAAGACCTTTGGTGAGCTCGGTAAAGGCTGGGTCGGGCACGATGTTTCCTTCCACGAAATAGAAGTCTCGAAATCCTGACCGCTCGTAATAGTCCGCTCCATTTTCACGAAGGTACTGCTGATACGTTGCAAAATCTATAATCGGCCAACCGTGATATATCTTTAATCGGTCAAGCCTCCAGAGTTTTGCCCCGTGGTCAAAGTTACCGTACGTTACGATGAGTGCGGGATACGGAAGATACCCCTTCCGCTCCCCTTTCCTGATAGAGGTATCCTGTTCTCTTTCTATAAACGCGTACTGCATCCTAAAGGTCGCCGAGGGAATTTTCCTCGCCAGTTCACGGTCGAAATAGTCGCCAAGCTCGTTGTAGCCCCAGTTGTAATTCTCGTAGCGTATCTTGGACGAAAGCCACGGCTTTTGCCCTACCGGGTAATATGCGATTTGATTATTTATTGAATAGAAAACCTCAAAAAGTAAAACGGGGACGAGTAACCACAAAAAGTATTTTCTGAGCTGTAGGTGCGTTTGCAAAAACGCCCCGACAGAAAGCGCGAGAAACGGAGTGAGCATCGCAAGAAATCGGAACCCGGGACCAATAACCGCGAGAAGGAGCAGGAGGTACCCGAGACTAATGAGGAGAAACGGGCTACGCAAAAAGAAAAGCGCGACCCCGGCGAGGGCGAGAAATAGCCACGAATGCGAACCGACAAGGCGCGGAAAGAAATCTTGCGCGCGTTCAAGAAGTGAACCGACCTCCTTCCCCGGAGCCACCTGCCACTCCTTCGGGTTTTGCCCGAACACATAGGAAAACTGAAAATCAAAATGCCCGACGGTTTTATACAGCATCACGTTGTAGATGATAACGGGCGAAAAGATGACGACGGCGAGAGAGAGTGCGAGCCACAAATCTTTGCGTCGAAATGCTTCGCGGTGATAGAGAAGCAAAAACGTGCCGAAGATGGGGAACAAAATAAAAGCGTTGTACTTTGTAAGAAGCGCAAGTCCTAGGGTAATACCGAGCGGTATAAAGGAACGGCCTTCACGCACTGCCCGCAAAAAAAGGTACGAGGCGAGTAGTAAAAAGAAAATAACAAAAGATTCCTGCATTCCCACGCGAGAAATATAGATATGATTGAGTGTGACCGAAAGTAGACTGGCTGAAATCAGTCCCGCTGAGGCAGTAAACAGGAGCGAGCCGAGCAAAAAGATAAGGTAGACCGAGGCGACTCCAAGGAGCGCGGACGGTAGGCGCATAGCGAAATTATTTTCGCCAAATACCTTGATAGAGAGGTGCTGTACCCAAAAGACCAGTGGTGGATGGTCGTGAAATGAGAGGCTTGTCCAGAGAGGAGGCGCGGGGTCAAACCATTCAAGCGGAGTCGTCTGCTTCCCCGCCTCGTCAAAATCAAGGAGTCCCACGGCACGAAATCCATAGAACACTTCGTCGTTCACCGTATCACCACGTGAAATCCACCCCACACGGAGCAACGCGGAAACAAAAAGAATGGCGAGAAGTACTTTTTTTACGGTAGTGGCAGACACACTGAAAAAATACCACCGAACTTCGTGGTACACAAGACACCTCACTCTCGTAGCAAAAGTGTTGTAAACTTGAGGTATGTTACAGAAACTCTCCGACCAAAAAATTTTCTGGGGAATGATAACGCTCTATGTTGTTGTTTTTGGAACCCTTACGGTTTTGCGCCATGACAATTTTCAAACGCAAACGTGGGATATGGGAATCTTTACACAATCCTTTTGGAACGCGTCTCATGGCCGTGGACTCGTGAACACCATAGAACAGGTGCCAAACCATCTGGGCGTGCACTACAGTCCCTTTCTCTTTTTGCTTGTTCCCGGATATGCACTTTTCCAAGGTTTCTCTGCACAGGCGGGTCCCTACTACCTCCTTATCATGCAGGCACTCGCGCTCGCGCTCGGAGCCTGGCCTCTTTTCCTCCTCGCAAAAAAGCTCCTCGCTGAACAAAGCATTACTTCTTCATGGTGGCCTTTCGCGATTACCCTAGCCTACCTCCTCTATCCCCCGCTCCATGCGTTACAGATGTACGATTTTCATGAAGTCGCCTTCTTTGTCCCTCTCTTGCTCTTCGCCCTCTATTTTCTTGAGACAAAAAAATGGCTCTGGGCGGGATTGTTTTTACTTCTCGCAGGAGCCACCAAAGAAGATGCTATCCTTGTCGTCCTATTTGTCGGACTGTTTCTACTGGCCAAGCGAACTTCTCTTCAGAAAAACGGCCTACCGTCAGGAAAGCGCACCAAGAATATAGTCGCGGGGATCATCATTGTTTCTGCTTTTGTGTATTTTCTTCTTGTTGCCAAAGTGCTCATGCCTGCGGAAGGTGGTGGTTTGTTACGAATTGATAGATACGCGCACCTTGGTGAAACGGGACTAGAGATAGTGAGTAGCGCGATAACTCATCCACTTCTGCTTCTACAGACGGTGGCTACCCTGCCGAAAATAGAATATTCCTTTTGGCTTCTGCTCCCGGTCTTGTTTCTCCCGCTTCTGTCGTGGCGAGCTCTCATCCTCCTTATCCCCGGACTCGCTGAAAACCTCCTCACCAATTACACACCTCAATTCAGCAGTGCGTATCATTATGATGCGCTGCTCATACCAGGACTGTTTCTCGCGACTATCTATGGTGCAAAAATTGCGTTGCTCAGATTTCCGGACAGAGAAAAACAACTGCGTCTGCTTTTCCTAACCGCGATGCTTGTAGGCTTTCTGACCAACTCTCCGCTTCGTCCAACAGCTTTTCCGACCGATTATTTCCACACGTCCGAAAAAAAGGTGGCATATCAGAATCTGGTGCGCCTCGTTCCGCCAGAGGTAAGCGTGTCGGCCGATACCAATCTTGTTCCCCACATGGCGAACCGTGAAAAGATATACTTTGCTGGCTTCGAACCCGAGCTCTCCGATATCGCCTTGCTGAACACCGAGAATATGTTTGGTTTTGAAAACACAGAGACAATCGGAAACTATATTGAGAGTTATGAAAGATCAGGAGAGTACAACCTCTATGTCTTCGACGACCGGTATGTGGTTCTTCTCAATAAAAAATTGAAAGTGACTGGTTTACCCGCGCAGGCGCAGTAGAAAAACTTTCCAAAAACTCTCAAAGATGATGTTCCAGTTAAACTTTGACAAGCCGATCTTCCGTTCGGTAAAGGTAATCGGTATTTCACAAATGCGAAATCCCGCTTTGTGCGCCAGGTAGGTGGTTTCAATCTGGAAGTTGTAGCCAACCGAACTCAAGGCAAGGAAGTCTATGGCTTCAAGTGCTTCTTTCCGGAAACATTTAAATCCACCGGTAAGGTCGTGGTACGAGAGACCCAAAATGATGCGCGCGTAGAGATTACCGAACTTGCTGATGAGTCTGCGAGAAAATCCCCATTGCTCTATCTTTCCACCCGGCACATACCGCGAACCGAGTACTAGGTCGGAGGCTTTTGAAGCAGTGAGCAGAGCAGGAATAACGAGAGGGTCGTGCGAGAGGTCGGCGTCCATTTGGATAATGCGCGAGCCCGCTGGAGCCTTAGAAAGCACCTCCTTAAACCCCGCCACATACGCGGTCCCTAGTCCCTGCTTCCCTTCCCGATGCAACACGCGGAGGGGATACTTCTTCGCAAGTTCGTCAGCAATCTTTCCGGTTCCATCGGGAGAATTGTCGTCCACCACCATAAGCTCAAGTTCGGGTATTTGCAACGCAAAAATCCTCTCCAACAAAATGGGGAGGTTCTCACGCTCATTGTAGGTTGGGATAACAATGAATGTCTTTGACACAGGTTGATTCTAGCAGAACGCGGAAAAAACTCATCTACACGGTATCTACCGTCGTGGCAAACAAATAAAGTTTGTCCTCGTCCTATCCCTGCCGAGGTCTTACGAGGGAACAGCTTGCTGCGGGGGATAGGACGAGGACAAACTTTATTATGGCATATTTTCGTGTTGTGCGCTTAAAAAACTCCTGTAACTCTCCACGCCTGTCGAAATAAGGCTCTCTTGTTCCTCCTTTACTAAAGGAGGTGCCGAGTCTCTCGAGGCGGAGGATTTTTAAATCCCTCGGCCTACGGCCACTCCCTTTAGTAAAGGGAGAATAAGATGTGTGGAGAGTTACAAACTCCTTGAAGTTGCAAAAAGAAAACCGCTCCATTCGCCGAGGCGAATTGGAGCGGTAATTTGTTGTGGTGAACGCCGCATCGTTCACCTGTTAACCCAAAGAACTATCGCGCAAAGCGGTGCGCGAGCCCGTTTTAGAAAACGGGCAAAATGTTACGGGTCGCACTCCGCGAGGGAGTTGACCCTGGGAACCTCCGCGGGCGGATCGAGGAGAAGTTCCTCGACCGTCGGGAGTGAATCCTCCCCCCTCCGGAGTAGCCGTGGGCAGTCCACGACCACGAAGCCTCCGTTTACCAACGCCTCCTTGTTGAGGTGCCGGTTAACCGCGGCGAGCGGCCAAAGGGGGTGGATGGGCGACGGGGAGGGGTCCCACTCCCCGTGGAGCTCGTCCCAAAGCTCGCGGTACTCCCAGTCTTTCGCAGGGCGCTCGTGCGCCCGGCAGTGCTCGTTCCGCTCAAGCACATTCGCCCTCTTGGTGAGGGCCATTGCCGTTGGCACCCGGAGGAGCGGTGCCGGAATACACAACCTTTCGTCCCCACTTTCAAGGCGGAGGACAAAGAGGTCGTAGTGGGCCTGACTGGCGCACTCGCCGGCAGGGTCGTCCGTTTCGAGCTCGACGACGAGCCCCTTCGCCGCCTCTTCACCCCTGAACAGGGCGTCAAGGAGGAGGCAGAAGACCGTGTTTGGCAGGGTGTAATTTTCCCCTGCCCCGATGTCTTTCGCCCTGTCCGCGAGGGCGAAAAGTTTTTTGATATCCATACTTCCTTTCCGGCGCAACATCGCGCCAAGAAGTTTTTTTCTCGATAGGCCGACGATTGGTTTCCACACACATGGAAATCCTCGGCCTAATGAAGTCCAGCACCAGAAAATCCTTCGATTTGTTGGTGCTGGAAATTGTTGTGGTGAACGCCGAATCGCTCACCGTTAACCCAAAGAACTATCGCGCAAAGCGGTGCGCGAGCCCGTTTTAGAAAACGGGCAAAATGTTACCCTTTCACCGCCCCGTAGGACGGCGGGAGGTGATCAATACCCGACTGGGTACCACCACCTGGTGTGGCTCGGTCCCGGCTTCCACCTTGTCCCCGTGTCGGGGTGGGACTCGAATCCCTCCTGGTGGTTGGGGGTGTAAAACCCCTTCTCCACCTCCTCGTCCAAGTAGACGAGGTCGTTGAGGGTGGCCCGGCGGAGATGGGCCCAGTTATGCCTACACACGGAGCTCCCGCCCCAGTGGGAGACTCGTTGCGAGTCAACCCCCTCCCTGTACACCCATGGGAGGGTGAACAGGGAATTCTCCCTGTTGTTTCTGGCCGAAACAACAACCCCCTGCTGATAGTGGGTTCCAAGAACCCACCCCTCCATATCGAGGGTGGCGTAGAAAACCCCGTCCTGCTGGTGCAGGTGACGGATGGACCCCTCCTTCGAGAAGTCCATAATTTCCGCCAACGAACCCGCCACCGCCACTCCCGTAATTTCAATTTTTTTCATTTTCTTCCTTCTTTTTCTCTTTTTTTTGTTGTTTGTTTCTTTGAACCCTGTTTAAAGTCGATGATTCAACGACTTTTGCCCAATGCTTACACAACATCGAGCTACCGAAACGACCGATTTCTCGGTCCTACCCAGAGCCTCCAGTTGGGCCAAGGGTGCTCTATCTCGGAATCGCAGTTAATGAAATGCGACCCCTCTTGCTCTGCCGACACAGGTCGGCAAGGCGAAGAGGAGTAACATTTCGGAACGAATGACCGCTCCGCGTCTTCCTGTTTGAGGTTTTATCTTCACCTCAAACTTTCTTCTGCCTATTCGGTTGTCAAAGAATCAAACATACAGTATACCATGTACCATATATAAAGTCAATAGGTGGGGAGGGCTGAAAAAGCTATGATTAGAGCCATGAAAAACTCCGCCTTTATTGATGCGCAAACTGAAAAAGGAAGTCAGAGAGAAGATAACAGGACTTATGTACACCCCTCCCGCGCTAGACGCGTGTGTGCTCCCCTTGTTAGGGGAGAATTAAGACAAAGTTGCGTAAGTCCTAGATAAATTATATGAATAATCTTAATCATAAAATCGGCAGAGGTTGGAAACGAAAACGCACCGCGCAGACACGAGGACTGCGAGATGCGTTTTCTTGTGAATGAACCTATGATAGCAGACCAAACAGAAAAGTCAGCAGGGTACGAGATGCCTCCGGCCGTACACGGAATGTCCTTACGGCATCTGGTCAGCACTCTCAAACTCCCCTACCACTACCTGCTCGCCATGCTTGGGGCCATTATTTATGGCTTCCCTTCACGAAAGTTAAACGTTATCGCCGTAACCGGAACTAAGGGTAAGAGCTCGGTAGTGGAGCTCATAAGCGCATTACTTGATGAAGCGGGGTATAAAACCGCGCACGCTTCCACCATTCATTTCAAGATTGGCGACAAGATTGAACGGAATATGCACAAGATGACGATGCCGGGACGTTTTTTCCTCCAACATTTTCTGCGTAAAGCCGTTCAAGCCGGATGCACCCATGCGGTGATTGAGATGACCTCGGAAGGAGCACGACAGTTCAGACATAAGTTCATCTTCCTCAATGCGCTTATCTTTACGAACCTCGCGCCAGAACACCTTGAGTCGCACGGCTCATACGAAAACTATGTTCGCGCCAAAGTGTCTATCGCGCGCGAACTTGAGAAATCACCAAAGAAAAATAAAATGCTTATTGTAAACGGTGAGGATGCGGAAGCGCACCGATTTCTGGAAGTGTTTACCGGCACCAAAAAGATATTTAGTGCGAAGGACGCGGGAGGGCCGGTGGTTACGTCAGAGGGGATTTCATTCAATTGGCAGGGCGTTCGTATAGAATCATCACTTCCGGGGAAATTTAACCTGTACAATATTCTTGCCACAGTAACGTATGCGGATACTCTAGGTATACCGTTGGAGAAAATTCAGTCAGGGATCAAGAAAATGAGGGGTATTTTGGGACGTGCACAAAAGATTGAAGGATCCGATTTCTCGGTCATCGTCGACTATGCGCACACTCCCGAATCACTTGAGCAGTTCTATGAAACCTACGCCGGAAAATACAAGCGGTGCATTTTGGGAAATACGGGAGGAGGGAGGGACACCTGGAAGCGTCCGGTGATGGCGGGTATTGCCGAAAAATACTGCGATGAGGTTATTCTTACCAATGAAGACCCATACGACGAAGACCCCGAGAGGATTATTAGGGAGATGGCCGTCGGAATGAAGTACAAAGAACCATTACTCATTCTTGATCGTAGGACGGCTATCCGCGCAGCACTCCAAAAATCAACTAAAGGTGATTTTGTGCTCATTACCGGCAAAGGAACCGACCCGTTTATTATGGGTCCGAACGGCACCAAAGAGGCGTGGGATGACGCAACCGTGGTGAAGGAGGAATTGCAGAAAATCCTAAATTCTAATATCTAAATTCTAAACAAACCACAAAAATTGAAAACCTAAACGAGGTTGGTTTATGGCTTTGTGATTTGGATTTTAGAATTTGTTTAGATTTTAGAGTTTCGTTTTTAGATATTCCACTTCCTAGTGGCTGTATTTTTCATTCAGCTTCTGGAGCGTCAGCTCTCCCACAGTTCCGGAAGGCGGAAGTCCATGCTTTTCCTGAAAATCTTTGACCGCAAGTATCGTGCAGGGACCGAAACTTCCCGTGAGCGGACAATCTCGTTTGCTTTTTCCTTCCGGTGGATACATTTCCTCGAGGAGAAGCGCGGTTTGTAGTGAAAGCACGCTCGGGTTCCCGCCTCCTCCCGCAACGAGGGGTTCACTCCAGTTATGGGGCAAAAGTGTCGTCGGATATTTTTGGAAAATCTCTCCATTCTTTCCGAAAAAACGATTGAGTCCCTGATAGGTCTGAAACGCCAGCTCCTTGAGGACGCGCGCACGAACCTCCGGGCCGATGAACTTTTGTTCGTAAATATAGCCATATTCAATAAGGACGGAGGCGGGGTCAAGCGTGTTGTACGAACCGATGGCAATAAGCCCTTGGTCTTCCACTATTCCGCTATCTTCAATGGGTAGATTGCTTTCCGCATAAAACTTAAGAAATTGCTTGAGTAACGAAAGTGCCACCTCCTTGCTTGCCCGCGCATTTGAAAACTGCGAATCGGGAACGTAGAGCGCAAACCCACTATAGCGACCTGTCTTATGACTACGCCTCCCGGGGTAGTCATTGAAGTGAATATGAAGCACGATGTCCACCCGGTGCTCATTTGCCCACTTGTTAAACGAGTAGAGCTTTGTCGCCACTTCATTCGGCGCGGAATTGTGTATCACTCCGTCAGTAAGATGCACACTCCCGGCGCGCACGAGTTCGCGCATCGTCTGTTTTTTCTCGGCGACAAAAGTGGCAATCATATCGCGCTCCGTTTCAAAATAATTTTGAAATTCGGGAGCGTACCCTTTCGTGGTCCGCGTAAGAATCGGCTCATAGGCAGAATCGGCCGAGAGAAGTCTCGCGAGCTCCTCCCCTACAACAACATTCATGTCAGCCTCGCGCACGCCCTGAAACTCCGTGCCCCAGGCATCGTTGTCATGCCCGGGAACAATGAGGACTCGCAGTTTACGTTCCCCGTGTGTCGCCCGAGTATAGATTTCCTGTAACTGCTCGGGGGTAACACTCTCCGTAAAAAAGACGCCTGCAAATAACCGGTCAACATCCTGAAAAGAAAGGAGTGGGGAATGGGACACACTGAAGGAAACCACAAGAGCGGTTCCACAGCACGACACGGCAAAAAGTCTTAAAAAGCGCTTCACCGCTCCAGTATACCAGGAAAAGTTCAAGCCACTGATTTGGGAAAGTGCGCTATTTGTTCTACAATTACCTCACTATGGACGATGCAAAATGGTTTGTTGGGTTTCTTTTGGTTTTCGGGATTATCTGGCTGAGCGGAAAAAGCAATCCATCAAGACAGCCTTCCCCGCACGCGACCTCAACCCCCAAGACAAGGGGTATTCCCGCAGAGGTGGGTCCTCGAAGAGGAACACCCAAAAAAGAAGTGATCTCCGCCCCGCCAGCGAGTACCGTTTTACCTAGCGCCCCCATTTCCACGACACCTTCCGAGGATATCTCCCCTTTTTACGGCCGGCTAACCATTGGTTCGCTAAATCGCGGTACACTAGGAAACGAATACGTCATCATTCAGGCTTCAAGTAAGAACGTCGGTGACACGGACATCACCGGAGTCACCATTAGAAGTGGGATAGGCCTTACCGGAGAAACTATCGGCAAGGGGTGGACGGCCTATTTCCCGGGAACTGTTGGTGAGGGTGACCCTATACTCCTCCGCCCTGGAAACCGGGTGTATGTTCTTTCAGGACGTCCGCCAGGAGGAATGACACTACCGTCAAAGGGCGGTTTCCAGCTTAACCTATGCACCGGTTTTTTTGAGCAGGGACAGAATTTTTATCCTGGACTACCGCTTCAGTGTCCTCGTCCAGAAAACGGGCCACTCCTCTCTTCGGGAGATATCTTGAGCGAAGATTGCTATACCTACCTTAAGCGCATACCCCGCTGTACCGTCCCCTCATCGGTTCCTAAGAATCTCGCTTCGGACGGAAATTGTCGCGCGTACGCGCTTACCAAAATAAACTACGGACAATGCGTGGTCGATTACCGAAAGGACCCAAGGTTTTTACGGGGCGAATGGCGCGTGTACCTCGGGCGAGGCACGAGACTGTGGCGTGACGGAAAGGAAATTATAGAAATCTTGGATAAAGACGGGAAACTTATTGCGAGAAAGCAGTACGGTTCATAGACATTGGCGCCACGCGAACTGAAAAAGTACAATCCCCGCGGTCACCGAGACATTGAGCGACTCCTTTGTGCCATGCATCGGGATTTCAATGATGTGGTCACACTTTTTGAGTATACTTTTCGGAATACCGTCCACTTCATTCCCAAGAATGAGCGCGACCGAACCTTTCGGTCTGTATGTTTTGTAATTGACCGAGTGCGTGTCTTGCTCCACGGCGACAATGCTCACCTTTTGTTCCTTAAATTTACGGAGGAGAGGTGCAATGGTTTTCTGATACTCCCACGAGACACTCGCCTCGGAGCCGAGAGCAACCTTTGCTAAATCTTTCCGAGGAAGGCCGTAGCGGTCTATCGGTGTTGGTGTAGTCCCAATGAGGTACAGCTTCTCCACCCCTGCCCCATCAGCAGTTCTAAATATGGAGCCTACGTTATGCACACTCCGGATATTATGAAGAATTAAGAAAACCATGACGGGCACTGTAACAGGGAACAGCTGGATTGCCTATACGCAAAAAGGAGTCGTTTAAAACAGACTCCTTTAATTGCGAGAAACTTCTCGACGAAACCGCACGTTATCGTTCGCGTTCTGCACGTCGTTGTAATTCACGTTCACCGTACCATTGCTGCGATTGAAGTTCACATACGGCACGTTCTCGTCGGGAAGGCGGTTCGTCCTGTCTTTCTCCATCCGTAATCTCCGGAAGGCGATTGCTCATCTTCCTGTGTCTTATACCATCTCCAATTAACGCTTGGACATTAACTTATTTCTTAATTTCGAGCGAAAGACGAGATGGAGTCCGAGCCGTATCGAGATACGGCGAGGACGAAGCGAAGTTTTGTAGCCGAAATTCAGGAATAAGTATGCGATGGTTAATTGGAGATGGTATTACGATGACCAATCGTCATTCGCCGATGCGAACCGACTGAACAGTCGTCTCAAGCATATACAAAAAGCCGATGTGCAACAATCTCTTGTCACACACCGGCTGGACTTGTTCTTCCTATTGCGGAAGTGAAGAAGTTTGAAGGTTTGAAGGAACAACTGCTCGACGAAACCGCACGTCCGCGAGCGCGAGCAGCACGTCATAGCAATACACGTTCACCCCACCAAGGCCGCGATTGAAGTGCACACACGGCACGCGCTCGTCGGGAAGGCGGGAGTCAGTACAGAAGGTTATAACGCCTTGGTCCGGATGAACGCTGTACTGTCTCCCATATGCTCGTCCAAAGAGTTGGCGCATAGGAACCGTAGTAGTTGTCCACGGGAGTTCGCGAACGGCAACCGTATGAAGATTGATCGGACTGTTCGTGCCCTTTCCAAGACATCCATCCGGAGCCTCCTGCTCATCCGCGACCCAAAAGCCAAAGGTACCGGTGTGTTTGTGCGTCATCTCCACATCGTCAAGGCTTTTATCACCGGAAAATCTCGAGACCTTGCCACCATAGGCTTTTTTATCGGACTGGAAGAAAAACTCCGCCGACTGCGCCACCTTTTCGTGCATTAGGCAGAAACGGGCTTTGTAGCCGAGGGGTTGGCGTGGGATAAGGAGTCCGGCGAAATCGGTTTTCATGCCGTATTCGTCGCTCCAGAACTTTTCTTCCCGCTGTGCGAGTTCGCTCGGAATGGTAATAAGCGACGAATCCGTCTTCGTCGATTCTTTGAGCGCAATGCGCTGGTCGCAACCGAGATGCGCGACCGTCCGCACCAACTCTGACACCTGCGGATGATTTTCGTTCTTGAGCAAATAATACACTTCAGCATCCGACAGAACGCCGACACTATTCGCAAATCTGCCCGCGAGGGTCAATCTTTGCTGTACTTCTTCTGTCACCAACAAGGGGGCCTTAGTCATAAGGAATCCTTTTTCTTTTTTTGATTGTTACCAAAGGACAGTCGAGATGGCACTAATGCGCGCCATTTTCTGTCCGAAAATACCCTACCATATTTGTCTGTCTGACGTCAAATTTTGAACGAGGACAATGAGAGGGTCAACGGGGGGTCTGTTCAGTCACCGTTACTTGTCCTTGTTTCTTTGGTATAGTTATTGCATGTTAAGCATCTTCCCCGATTTACTCAACTTTGGTTTTTTCGCCCCCTTGCTTCTTCGCGTTGCGCTTGGAGTTGTCTTCCTTGGTTTTGGGCGACACACACTAGGCCGTGGTCGTGGGCAACACGGCGCGCTGTTTGAAGCCATCGGCCTTCGCCAAGGACACCGCTATGTCACTGTCTTCGGTGTGCTTGAAATCGTAGTCGCACTTCTCCTTATCGTCGGCCTCTACACACAAGTAGTCGCACTCATTGTATTTATTCTTTCCCTGGAAGCCTACTATCTCAAAGGCAAACACGGTCAGCATATTGAACACCGCCGTCATCTCTTCTTCCTCATCGGCATTATCGCATTCTCACTTCTCCTCACCGGAGCAGGCGCTCTCGCGTTTGATTTGCCTCTCTAGCTTCAAAATCGGAGAGGAGTATGGTATAACACGTGGGTTCCGCCCATAGCTCAGCTGGTAGAGCAGCTCGCTTTTAACGAGAAGGTCCTTGGTTCAAATCCAAGTGGGCGGATAGAAATATGATAGGCATGGTACTATACTCGTACCGTGGAATCTTTCAAAAATAAGTGCATTGCGCTACGAACGAAGGGGCTCACCCTAAGTCAAATAGTAGCCCGAACAAAACGCCCGAAAACGTCAGTGTATTTTCATATACGGAATATTCATTTACCCGAAGACCGAAAACAGGAAATACGCCGTGCAGCAACACAAAGATTTATCAATTACAACAAGAGTAGAAAAGGTAAAAGCAGGATGAATCGTCATCCAATCCCGTTTGAGAAATGGAACGTGGCTCTTGTGTCCTTAGTGGGACATTTAATCTTTGACGGGGAAATAAAACACGGCGGATGCGTATATACAAATAGAAGCCTAGCGCTTCTTAAGCACGTTGCTGCGTGTATGCAAACGATATACCCGTTTGCGCCAAAAAGATACGAATCACTTCCAGGAGTTCATAAAATTGGATACCACAACGTAGAACTAAATGATTTCTTCAAGTCAAAAGCGAAGGAATTGATTGTGAAAATCAAATGTATGGAAAGAGAACTTCAACGTTCGTTCCTCCGAGCTTTTTTTGACGATGAAGGTTCCGTATACTTTATCGGCAAACGCAGAGCGATTAGAGGCTACCAACACAATGCTAAAATGCTACACCTTGTGCAGCATCTGCTAAGAAACTTCAGCATAGAAAGCAAGGTGGACAGTAAATACAACGAAGTTACCATTACCCGAAGAGAAAATATCTTACAATTTGCACAAGAAATAAATTTCTCCAAGGGACTGCGGATAAATGGGAATCGTTCAAACAGTATCTGGAAAGAGTCGCTTGAAAAACGTGAGTTGCTTCGGCGAGCACTTGCGTCATATGAGTGACTTGCGTTTTCGACCTCAAGAGCTAGTATAAGGATTGAACAACCAAAACCATCTACAGAAAGTTCTTTTTTATGAGTTTCTACTCACGCGGAATTGACTTCGGATCCGTGCTTCAAGCATCGGGTGCAAGAAACTTCCATGGAAAAGGCTACTGGTATCATTGGCTACTCCATGTCTTCGGTCTTAACTTTCGAGGCTCAACTATCGTAACCCAAACTACCACTTTTGGTCCGCGACCAGGCAACATGCCGCTCAAAAATGACGGTGTTACTCCTAAAGAGTGGGTCCCGCGTTGCATTATCGTGAATCGACGCAAACAGTGGGTGCTGAATGCGGTCAGTCTAAGTGGCCCGGGACTTGAGTTCTGCATTAAGGCTGGTTGGTGGCAGAGGTTTACCGAGCCGTTTTTGATTTCGGTCATGTCCCCACAGCCGACACACGAAGGACGGCAAGCGGAACTCGAAGCCATATTTCACAGGCTTGCGGTTGCGAAAAGAGATGAACACTTCCATGCCGACTGGGGCATTCAGGTGAACCTCTCCTGCCCGAATGAAGGAGTGGACCCGAACGACCTTATCGACGCAGTGGTGCCGATGCTTGAGATGGCGGAGAAACTTCTCCCCGACTCGATACCACTTACGCTGAAATTTGGACCAGAAGCACACCCACGCTCCATGCTCCGCATTGCAAATCACCCTCGCTGTGACGCCATTTGCTTCTGCAACACCCTTCCGTTTGGAAAACAGCCGAAATGGGCAACGAGGACTCCGCAGGTTGACTGGAAAGCACTCTTTGGCACCGACGACCCGAAAGAATCGCCGATGGCCAAGCGTTTCCCTGGATTTGCAGGAGGTCTCTCAGGCGCCCCGCTCAAACCATTTCTCATTGAGTGGTTGGAGCAGGTGCGTGGACTCGGAATCCAGAAATCAGTCATCGCCGGAGGAGGACTGCTCTCCCCGAACGACGCACGGCTCGCCTTTGATGCGGGTGCGGACGCCATTTCACCGGGTTCGATTGCCATGCTTGCACCAACACAGCTTCGGCCGATGATTCGGGAAGCACACCGCTATGCCGAAAAAAAGAAGCGGAGTCAGTTTACACTTACCTCTCACCTCTTCGCACACACCGCCTGATTGCACTCCTTTCAGGACGTTTTAGCCCCGCTCGACTCATCTGTCGAGTGGGGTTGCTTTTTGCACTTGGAAAGATAGGATGTGAGAAGTTTTGAAAAATAAAAATGTATGAAACTCATCGGACCGACCTACCAACCGACACAGCCTGCACACGTAGGTACTCGTCGCGCCTTTACCAAATTCGTGTTCACGCACGGACATGCACGAAATGTGCCATTCGGCAGTGCCCTTGAAGAACCGATACCCCGAATGAAGCTCGCTGTTGTTACCACTTCGTGGTGGGCACAGTGGGAAAACTGGCAACCCAACACCGACATCCCTGGACCCATTTGCGTGGCGGAAGATGCACTTTTATATCACGAGTGGCTCAAAGGGTTTACCCCGGGAACGGAGAAAAAGGTACTGCGTCACAACGTGGTGCTCAAGCTTACTGCACGCACAACCTACGAAATACTGAATCGGGCAAAAAAGTGTGGGTTCTATGTCGTTAAAATTTACCCTGACGGGGTAACTACCAACTCCGAAGGTGGCTGGAGTTCGCTTACCGAGCTTTACCCCGCCATTCAATCGGCGGTGGAGCTTGGCTTCATCGTTATGTTCCATGGTGAACAGCCTGGGGAGGACATTGATACCTACGCACGAGAGATTGTCTTCATGGAAAAGAGCTTTAAACAAGTCGCGAAAGACTTCGCCGGAGCAAACCTAGATGTGCAACATATTTCGTGTAAGCGAACACTTGAAATGGTGGGGGAAATGCCCGCGAATATAACTGGAGGCCTTACCATTCATCACCTTATCCTTACACGAAATGATGTACTGGAATGGAAAAAGGGTAAACGTCGCGGAATGAATCCACACAATCACTGTCGACCTCCCGCACAACAGTTCCACGATCGCGATGCACTTCTCTATGCGGCACTCCATGCCGATGAAACTGCATACCGCAAGTTCCACCTTGGACCGGATTCTGCCCCACACCACACACATGACAAGGAATGCGATTGTGGCTGTGCGGGACTGTGTACGTCCCCGAATGCAGGACCGGTGCTCGTGGAGCTCTATGAGAACAACGATCGGTTGGATCATCCGTCCTTTCATGCGTTTACCATCGGAAACGGCGCACGTATATTCAACGTACAGGTTGACCCCTCGCAAACATTCACGCTGGAAAAGGGGCTTTGGGCCGTTCCCGAGAAGTACGGTGGAGTGACACCGTTCTGGGCGGGACGTGAGCTTCAATGGAAACCAATTGAGCCTATGGCCTTGAACCCGAGTCTGCTCCTGTCTTAATCGTCAGGCTCGTCCACACAGAACACCAAGACCGACCCCACAAAGGCCGGTCTTTTTTAATGACAGGTCTGACCTGTGATTTCTACTAGAGGGTCAGAATGAGGCGCTCCAGCGCGATTTCAAAATTGTGGATGCCTCGATGGGCATCGTGGTACATATGCACAAAAGACGAGGAGAGCTGTTTGAGTTCGTCCTCTTTATAATTTTTGAGAAAACTTTTTGATTTAGAAAAGGTATATGGCGCAACCCCAGCTTCTCCTGCCGTCTTTGCGGTAGAGGCAACGAGCATTGATTTGAGCTGCCAAAACAAAATCCCATGAATTTCTTCGGGAACGGCGCCACCTGCTACCGCTTTTTGAAACAGCACCCACAAACTCTTTTTATCGCGTTTCCCAAACGCGTCTGTGAGCGAAAAGATATCGAAATCGGGCTTCCCTTTCCCCTCCTTGCTCTCAAACAATTGCACCTTCTCGGCTACATTGGTTATGGAAAGCAGTGCTTTCTTATCCAGCTCCTCCTCAACCATCACAAACACATTGGGAGAGGCGCCGACCTCGTCCAGTCTATCCAGAAAGATTTCCTTTGCCTCTTTGTTCTCAAAGAGCGAAACAACCTCAACAATATATGAATTGTTGAATAGCCCCTGCCCTGCCGATAGTTCCTGAAGCTTCGCTTCGTTAAAATTCTCGGAGTCAATGCGAAACAGCTCCGCATCCGGCTTTTTTTTCAGCAGACTTTGCACAAGCGCACTCGCCTTCTCGCGCACGCTGTCTTTATCCTTGCCGTAAAAGAGATATAACATCTAAGAAGTAAGTAGCTAGTAGAAAGTAGTTAGTAGTATACAAAAAAGACAATAAAAAATCCCAGCCGTTCTACTTTTGGCTGGGATTAATCAGGTTACAGGACTCCGGCATCCGTCACAGTGATCAAAGTGAACTTCCGTTTACAAAAAAGGGGTATACCGAGAAGTAGAAGAAAACAATATACAACGTCAACCATACCTTACTCAAGCGAGTCCTCGGAGCAGAAAGTATGTTGGCGATAATACCAAACAACAACAGAAGTACAAAAGCTATGGTTTGGATGAGATACGAAGGAAAAGACCAACCAACTGTCTCAAGGATCGACCCAAAAAGTACCTGAACAAAGAAGTCTAAAGGGGGAAATATCAGCAAAATTGATACAGCGATCACCAGCCGATTTAAATACTCAACTACCCGTAGCACATTCGCCCACGGCGTTGTTTCCTTAGTCAACGCAGGGGAACGATAGAGCCAAGGAAGAACGTACTGTACGTACAGAAAGAGGGTGCCTGTACCTACAAGCAAAGGGAGAAAGCTGTATATCATAGGCATTAATTCACCATCACGAGCAGAGAGACTGAGCGCGAACAGCATAAAGACTCCAAAGAAAGTCAGTCCCGCATTTACAATTTTGCTGTTTTTCATAGTTATATAACTATAGCATCTATCGCATCTTCTCCATCTCCCCCCAATTATCCCCGATAGAGGCTTCGGCAACAATGGGGACGCCGTGCGTAACCTTCGGGTCCAAAACCCGCTCCATAATTTGTTTTATATCCATCGCCACTTTCTCCGCGAGTTCTTCTTTCACTTCGTAGACCAGTTCATCGTGCACTTGGAGAATAAGTGACGCATCTCCTTCCAGCTTTTCGGCTTTGAGATACTCGTCCACCTTTACCATCGCGAGCTTTACAATGTCCGCGCCGGTGCCTTGCATGGGGGCATTGGCGGCCTGGCGCTCCGCGGAAGAACGAATGTAGGGGATGTTGGAGTGGATAGCTTCATGGTAGCGCCTGCGACCAAACAGTGTTTCGGTAAAGCCTTGTGTATGTGCGACTCTCTTGGTTTCCTCTAGATAACCAGCAAGTTCATAAAACCGAGAGAAGTATTCGTCAAAAAACATCTGCGCGTCTTCGCGCGAAATGGGTAGCCCGCCTTCCCCGAGTGCTTGGCGGAGCGAATTGACCCCCATTCCGTACAGAATACCGAAGTTAATCACCTTGGCCTGACGACGCATTTCCTTGGTCACCTTATCGCGTGACACGTTAAAGACTTCAGCGGCTACAGAGGTGTGGACGTCCTCACCGTTCTTAAAAATCTCAACAAACTTTTTATCACCCGAAAGTATTGCCGCGATACGAAGTTCAATTTGCGAATAGTCTATGGATATGAGTTTGTTCCCTGTCTCCGCGCAAAAGGCGTTTCTGATACGTCGCCCGAGCTCGGTCTGAATGGGGATATTTTGCAAATTCGGATTCTGGGAAGCCATTCGTCCCGTCGTGCTCCCTGCCGAAAGAAACTTGGCATGGAGTCTCCCGTCCGAGCTCACCATCGCCGGAATGTTATCAATGTAGGTTGAAAGTAGTTTCTGAAACTCGCGATACTCTAAAATCTTGCCGATAATCGGGTGAAGCTCCCGCATCTTTTCAAGCTCGCTCTCTTTAGTGGAAAGCGCGCCTCCCGCCGTCTTCTTTTGTCGCAAGGCTTTGAGCCCCATTTTTACAAACAGGACTTCACCGAGCTGTTTCGGAGAATTGATGTTAAACGTTACCCCCGCCATCTTCACGATATCCTTTTCGCGCGAGGATAACTCTTTGTGATATTCCTTTGAGAGACCCTGAAGATACGCCACATCCACATGCACACCTCGCTCGTTCATACGGTCAACGACAGGAATGAGTGGCCGTTCAATCTCTTCAAAGACTCGCGAAAGTTTCCGCACCTTGAGCTCGTCAAATACCGCTTCGCGAGCCTTATTCCACTCTTTTGTCTGCGCAAACCCGTAAATATCATCAAGTTTGGGGTTGGTAATGGCGGAATTGATAAGCCAGAGCGCCACGCTTGCTTCCTTAAGCTCCTGTGGAGGAATACCCGACGTCGCAAGAACATCCGTAAGCGAAGCCTGCGACGGCCCCTCTTGTGTCTTTCGCGGAGTTGTCTTTTTCTTCTCCTCCCCTCCTGCCTGAAGATTGAGAGGGCTTTCTTCATCATTCTTACTTCTGTATTCTGTATTCTGTATTCTTTGCACCGCTTCCTCAAGTCTCGGCAAGAGCTGTCTAAACTCAAGCTGTGTAAACAGTGCTTCTGCTTTCGGTAGGTCAACGCTTTCGCACCAGAGCTTTTCCGGTAGCGAGAAATCTATCGGCACGTCACGACGAATGGTTCCCAAAAGTTTACTAAACTCGGCCTCTTCCTTTCCCTTCTCCAAAAGTTCAATTGTCCGAGGCTTTACCGAAGTTCTGAGTTTTGAGTTTTTAGTTTTAAGTTGTTTGTAAATATTCTCAACACTCCCAAAGTTCACGATAAGGTCGGTCGCGGTTTTGTCGCCAATACCGGCCACCCCTTTGATATTGTCGGATGGGTCCCCTTTGAGCCCTTTAAAATCCGGCAAAAGCTCCGGTCCAAATCCAAACCGTGCCTTCACGGCTTCCTCGTCGTACAAAATCGTATCGTTAATACCCTTTTTGAGCGTAAAGACCTGCACCTTTTTGTCGGTCACGAGTTGAAGCGCGTCCATATCACCGGTTGCGATGACAATATCAATGGCTTCACTTTTTACTTTCAACTTTTTACTTTCAACTTGGGCAACGATAGTGCCCAGCACATCGTCAGCCTCAAAACCTTCTTTGTCGTAAATGGGAATATTAAACGCATCAAAAATTTCTCGCGAACGTATCATCTGGGCGACAAGCGCCTCGTCCGCCTTGGCGCGCCCCTCCTTGTAGGCCTTATAGGCTTCATGCCTGAAGGTGGGCTTCGGAAGGTCATACGCAGCAACAATATAGTCGGGGTGAAAGATTGTGATGATTTTGAGAATCATCGTGGAGAGCCCGTAAAGACCGCCCGTAGGCTCGCCTCGCGAGCTCGTAAACTGCGGAAGAGCATGATACGCGCGGTGCAAGACCGCGTGCGCATCAATAAGCACGAGGAGCTTTGGTTCTTCCAGCTTCCCCTTTTTGGGTTTAGAAGGGGTGTTTTCGCCGATTTTCGGAGCCTTTGGCATAGGAGAATTGTAGCACTTTATAGGCGTATCTGGCGGGTAGTGTCGTCTATGAATTCAAAATAAAGCTTTTGGTGGTCTTGGGGCAAGAGGTCGGCCACCTTATCCGCCCATTCAATGAGAATGAGGTTCTGGGGGTCGGCGAGAAGCTCGTCAAAGCGGAGTTTGCGAAGCTCATCCGAGCTTTTGAGTCTGTACGCATCAATATGAATAAGAAGACGGTAGAGAGTAGAAGGTAGAGGGTAGGATTTCATAATCAGAAACGTGGGGCTGTTTACTGTTTCAGAGATGCCGAGCGCTTTGGCGACCGCCTGCGTGAAGGTAGTCTTCCCCGCCCCAAGGTCGCCGTACAGCCCGACAACCGTCGCCCGAGTAGGGAGTGGCGCAAGGCTACTGGCGTAATCTGTAGCCATTTTTGTGAACTCACCTAACGTATAGAGGTTTGATTGCATAAAAAGAGCATAGCACGCCTTGAATAGTGAAGTAAGAATAATGAATTAAGGTGATATCTTCCCTTACCATACTTCCTAATTCATACTTCATAATTCACTCCAATATTGTGCTACAATGATCCGTAATTCTATATTCCACATTCATTATTCTATTTTTATGGTTACTTTTGATGATGAAAAAGAAGAACGAGAGCTGGATGAGGTGCGCCTTACGGAGGAAGAGGACCTTATCAAGTTTCTTGCCGATAAACACGGCCTCCCGTATATAGACCTCCTCACGTTTTCCGTAGAAAATGACGCCCTCCGCCTGCTACCCGAAGCCGAAGCACGAGCAGGCAAACTCGCCGTATTTTCCCTCAATGGGAAAAAAGTAAGTGTTGCCATCTTTACGCCAAACACCCCTGAAGTGCAGACCGCTCTCAAAAAAATTGAAACTGCGGGGTATCACACCGAGGTATATATGGCTACAACCAAAAGCCTTGAGAAGGCGTGGCTACATTACCAAGAAATATCTCACGCAACACTAAGTCACGCGGGAACCGTTGATATGAGTGTGGAGGGGGTAAAGGAGGCGGCGACCAACATTAAGCACCTACCAGACGTTATTCCCCAGATAGAGGCGGTGGTCACCTCCAAGGAGCAAAATCGTATTTCCCGCCTGATAGAGGTCATTATGGGCGCGGCCATCGCGCTTGATGCGTCCGACATTCACATTGAGCCAGAAGAAACGTACATACAACTTAGATTCCGTCTTGATGGTATTTTGCAGGAGGTCGTTAAGCTTGACCACGCGACATACAAGCTCCTCAATTCACGTATCAAGCTCCTCTCCGGCCTCAAGCTCAACGTCAAAGCAGAGGCGCAGGACGGGCGCTTCAGCGTAGACTTGGGTGAGAGCGCGATTGAAATACGTACCTCCCTCCTCCCCGGTGCCTATGGCGAATCCATCGTTATGCGTCTTCTTGACCCGAAATCAATTTCGGTTCCGCTTGAATCCTTAGGTATGCACCCGATTCTTCTTGGCGTCGTAGAACATGAAATAGCAAAACCAAACGGTATGCTCCTCACCACTGGCCCTACCGGTTCCGGAAAAACGACCACACTCTACGCCTTCCTAAGGAAAATCCACACTCCAGGGGTAAAAATCATTACCATTGAAGACCCTATTGAGTATCATCTGCAGGGCATCGTACAAACCCAAGTTGAAGTGGCCAAGCATTACACTTTTGCTTCAGGTCTTCGTTCAGCTCTTCGGCAGGACCCCGACGTTATGATGGTGGGTGAAATCCGAGATGAGGAAACCGCCGAAATCGCCATCAACGCGTCACTTACAGGACACTTGGTGTTCTCCACGCTCCATACCAACAACGCCGCAGGTACCTTTCCACGCCTCATTGACCTTGGGGTAAATCCAAAGACGATAACCTCCGCCATTAGTCTTGCGATGGCCCAGCGATTGGTACGAAAACTGTGCCCTGTGTGCAAGAAAGAGGTGCCTCTTGATGAGGCGACTATGGCGAGATTTACCAAAATGCTCGCCGGTCTTCCTGAAACCGCGAATCCAGAAAATAAAACAAAGATGTGGACGGCGGTTGGGTGCGATAAATGCAACAATACTGGCTACAAAGGGCGCACAGGTGTCTATGAGGCAATCAAAGCAGATGCTTCTATTGAGAAGATAGTACTTGAGAACCCGAGCGAGCGTGAAATTGCCGAGGTTGCTCGACCACAAGGCATTCCCACGATGGGACAAGACGGAATTTTGAAGATTTTGTCCGGAATGACCTCGCTGGAGGAGCTGGAGAGAGTGGTAAACCTAGAATCCTAAAATCCAATACCCAAACACCAAATCCCAAACAACACCCAAAGCCCGAAATCTTCAAACAAAGATTTCTTTCTAGAGATTTTGAGTTTGGAATTTGTGATTTGTTTGGTTTTTGGAGATTGTGATCTGAAATTTTCAGCTTGCGAGTGTCTTGACCACAAGCTGATTGAATGACCCGCTACTTTTTTCCGGTTGCATACAAAAAAAGCCCGTGTACTATGGACTTAGTCTTCTTTTTTAATTCGTGTGAACGACATCGGTAGTGTCGCAGTCCGCATGAGGCGGATGTCATCGTTCTAGAGAGGAATCTCTAAGCAATCAAACTTCTAATACGTGTACTAAAAGTGAACATAGGACCTAAGGAGTGTTGCAGAGGGGTAAGCCGAAGCAAACTTCCAGAACGTCCTCGGTAAGATGTTGGAACCCGCCGAAACGGGCTGATCGCTTAGAGATTTCTACCTAGAACCAATTTTTTTCGCTGTGTGGAACGCCATAAGGATAGTTTTCTCACGGAAAATCCTTACACCCTGCAGTTGGGCAACAAAAAAATCCCTCGTCGGAATCTTTTTAGCGTACATTTATCAAAAAACCGTCTACAGGATTTTCTTTCTCTCTCCCCTGTGTGCAAACAGTCTAGCACACAAACAATTCTCTGTCAACCAACTTTCTTACGTTGTCCCCGCGTAGGCGGGGAACCAGAAAGACGGCTCTGTATAAGACTATAATCACTTTTCTGTCGTGATGTACATTCCTGCAAGTTAGCCCCAGCACTTGGCCTTTAAACTGATTACATTTTGGCGATAATGAGAAAAAGTAGTTACACCTTACAAAGAAAAATATGTCGTGTGGCCAAGTAACGGGGTAAACCGTACAATTGAGGTCTATGAGTCCACAAGCTTCTCAAAAAGATCCTTCTGCTCCGGCTGTTCCCGAAGGAAATGACCTCTTTCTTGACCAAGCACTCCGCCCGTCGGTGTGGGACGACTATATCGGGCAAGAAAATATCAAAGAGAACCTGCGAATTCTCCTTACCGCGGCAAAAGAACGTTCACATGCGCCCGAACACCTCCTCTTCTATGGTCCTCCGGGACTTGGTAAGACCACACTCGCCCATCTCATCGCGAAAGAGATGAACGCGCAGATAAAAATTACGTCGGGACCCGCCATCGAGCGCGTGGGTGACCTCGCCTCCATCCTCACCAACCTCTCACCTGGCGATATTCTTTTTATAGACGAGATACATCGCCTCTCAAAACAAATTGAAGAGATACTCTACCCCGCGATGGAGTCGGGGAGGCTCGACATCATTATCGGCAAGGGGCCGAGCGCGCGCACCGTGCAACTTGAGATACCGCCCTTCACGCTTATCGCCGCGACCACTCGTATCGCGATGCTCTCTTCCCCACTTCGTTCCCGTTTCAGTGGAGGAACGTTCCGCTTGGAGTACTACACACAAGATGAGATTGAAAAAATCCTTTCTCGCTCCGCAAAAATCCTCGGCATAGAATCCAAAGATGGTTCACTCAAAGAAATTGCGATGCGCAGTCGCTCTACACCGAGAACCGCCAATTATCTACTGAAGCGCTCGCGCGACTTCGCCCAGGTGGGTAAACGTCCCCTCTCAAAAGAGTCCGTAAAGGAGGCACTGAAGCTCCTCGGTGTTGATGAGCTCGGTCTCCACCCTTCCGACCGCTCGCTTCTTACCGTCCTCATTGAAAAATTCGGTGGAGGGCCGGTGGGGCTTAGCACCCTCGGCGCTGCGCTCTCCGAGGAGATGGCCACTATCGAAGACGTGCACGAACCCTACCTCATTCAGCTCGGCCTCCTTGAACGCACCCCTCGTGGCCGCACTGCAACCCCACGGGCTTACGAGCACCTCAAAACCAAAGGAAAATTAGCGCCGCAAGAAAAACTTTTGTAATTACTTAAAATCTTCATCTCGAAGATTCGCTTGCCGAAGGATTGATTTGAATGTGCCGATAGGCACCTCCTTTCTGTTTGCAGGAACAATCACCACATACCCGTCTTTTTCGAATTTAGCATGACTGCCTTTTTGAGAAATAAAAGTAAAACCGCATCGCAAGAGAACGCACTCAATATGACGTGAGGAGTAAAATTTAGGCATACCGCAAAGAAGTTGACACCAACTCCGGTCGAAGCACCTCGGTCACTTTTGGTTTCCGGGAGGATTCGAAGTAAAGTTCAAGAGCCTCGGCTAGATTTTTAAGAGCCAATTTTTTGCTTTCTCCAAAACTGGAAACATCCACGTTGAGGCATTGAGCTACGTAGTATTTCCCCTCTTTCCAAACTATATTTTTAAGATTTAAAGTTTTCATAACACTAGAAGTTATATCACATCCTTTAAGGAGCGCCCTCTTTTGAATCTTCCCTGCGCAAAATCCCTTTGGCTTCTCATGACAGACTGGTATAACTGCTCTTCTTCCCAAGCTCTCACCGCGTCCCTGAAAAACTCGCTAACGGAAGCGTAATTGCCTTCTTTAACCGCTATGTCCACATTGCGCTTGAGTGAAACCGGCATTGAAATGTTTAGTGTTGTTCTCATACAAGAAGTGTAGCAAATTGTGCTACAGGCCGTCAAACAGCATCTTCCTAACACAAAACCGCCCCGATGTAACATCGGGGCGGTTTTGTTTTTCGTGTGCGAAGAGAGAGATTTAAAACACACGACCACTCTGCACTTGCCCTTCCGTAGCTTTATGCGTAGGAGGGTTTTCCGGGCTTGTGACCGACACCTCTATTTTGCTTATTCGCGCTTGCCCGTCCGTAGTTTTATACGTAGGAGGGCGAATAACAGCATAGATGTGGCTGCATTAAACTAGGCGCTGGTTCTTATTCGGAAACATGGTGCGCCAACCAATGTCGTTCGAGCCGTCGGGCGAACCTGCCCCGCAGTCTTTCCTGCTGTCAGTCTCGGGAGAACTTCGCGAACAGGATAGCCACAAAGGCCAGCCCAAGCTCCGCCCACATAAGGAGCATCGCTTGGTTCCAGTACGCTCGGAACCCTTCCGAGAACGGGGTCGGCTCCTGCCAGAGAATCACTGCTTTCATGGCCATTAAGCCAAGAGAGACAGCGACAATCGCGCGAGCCAACCCAAGGAACAACTTTCTCATTTTTTCACCTCCTTCCGAGAATTTGAGGATTTAAACCCAATGAACCCGCGACAATCTTTCAGTCTGCGAGCTCAATAAAGTGGAGAATTTTATAACCCACGCGAGATTCTTCCGAAACTCGCAACCTTGTCGAGCACCAATATCTTTTGGTGCTCGACCTGCGGACTATTAAGGGAGGTCCGCACTCCGTGTTTGTTATTTTTCCACCCAAGCTTTTGCGGCTTCGAGAGCCGCTTCGGCATCGGCGAAAAAACTCTGGTCGTTTTCGTTGCGCCAGAGTTTGAGAGACGACGTGGCACCTTGGAGCGCCACAATCATCTCGTTTTCACTGACCCGCTCTCTGGTCCAGTGAGCGGGGGCAGGGTGGGGCAGTCTTTCGAACAGTCCATCTCCGCCCTTAACCCCCGTGATCTGGAATATCCGCTCTCCCACGGACCATTCCAGTGCTTTCCGTTCTCCCTCCACCCAGACACGGAGGAAGGCGAGGTCGTGTTTTGTCATACACGACCTCAATTGGCCCAACTCCATTGCCCGACCGGAACCTCCATCTCCACGAGGAGACGTCCGGCCTGGCATCGGATGACAAGAGTTGCCTCGTCATCCTTGAGCCAAATTTCTTCGTCCGGAATTTGCTCCGGACGAATCCCAAGTTGCCCAGTCGCCTGAGCAACTTTTCCGGCCATCGCCTGCCACGCGGCGATGGCATCCGTGGTTAGAACCACGGACCCCATGTTTATTTTTTTCACGGGGTCCTCCTTTCACTTAAATTTTCTTCCTACTCTCCCACAAAACCATTGTCTTGCGAGAGTGATAAGAAGGTGAACGCCGTATCGTTCACCAAAACCCTAAACCTTTTCTTTTTGAATGTTGCACCGAATACGGTCGGCGTTTTATTCTTTACTAGGAATTACAAAATTCCTGGTAGGCCGTTTTTGCCTCCGATTCAAACATGGTGATGGAGCCGAGACACCCATCGTAGGTGCCGCAGATTTCTACCCATGCCGGAATCGGCAGTGACACTACCTTCTCCGGTGTTTCAATCTCCCGCACCTGCGGAAACTGCGCCGCTTTTAGGCGGAACATTTCCTTCATCTGCTGAGCCGAAACCCAAAAAATACTGGGTCTGAAGCTTACACTGACCCGACTTGATCCGACTATCGGCTCAATGAGGATATCGAACCTGATAGAATCCGGCCACACTAGGGTCTCTGGGTTTTTATAGCCCGGACCGGACGCGCGGCCATAGAACCCCACGGACGCCAGCTCCTCGGGAGTGAGGGGAACTGCACTTCTCGCCGAGAGCTCCCTTCGCAAGGCGGCTTCCCACTCTTCGTACTTTCTGCCACTCCCTCCGTCAGGAACCGGCCCATTAATCTCAACGAGCAACTTGCTCGCTGAGTCGTCCAGCCCCGAAGCGACTGCTTCTTCGGCTAGATGGGTGCATTCGCGCCCCATGTGATACGCGGCAAAGAGCGCCGCGTGAATTGTTGATTTAATCCCACTTTTCTTGGCAGCAGGTGAGCCGGTTTTGTTTGTGTTGTTCATAGCAACCTGCTTCCGATAATTCGGAAACATATTGCTATGAACAACGACTCTATGAGCCGACCAACACTATTGCCCGGCTCAATAAAGTCCAGCACAACCGACCAAGGAAGTGCTGGGTAAATGTTGGAGAATTAACCCATTCTTTCTGAACAATTCTCCTTTTGTTCATAAAGTCACAAGAGCCCGCAATACCGCTCTTGCATAACTTCTACCAATCACGCATTGCGACGCGTGTCCGATTTTAGTCGGGATTATTTGAGATGGCGGGCCACCACCTCGACCACCTGCTCGACCGTCAGGGTCGAACTGACTCCTTGCGGAGAACCCCCAATAGTCGGCGACCCGCCCCAGCCGGGTTCAAGCCCCGCCAACTCGGCGAGTGCTGCTTTGATGTCCGCGAACCTGGCCGCCTCAAACGCGCACACCGTAAACTTACGGTGTGGTTCGCCCACACCGAGCTTGAAACTCGGATTGAGGGCGACCACCACAGGGGCCAGGGAGTACCCGACCATCGTGGCGGCACGATGAGTGGACTCCACGACAGCAATTTTGTCGTCTGCCGTGGTCAAGTGTTTGATGGCACCCGACTCCAGCGCGCCGACCATCTCGTCGCGCTCCTTCTCCACCTGCTCGCGGTAGCGAGCAGGTTCCTCGCCGGTCAGAAGCCACTTTTCCATCGTGGCGACCCGCTCGGCGAACGGGACCTTGAAGTCCGCCACCGCCGCGTTGATTGCGGCGAGCGGACGAGAGCTTTCGGCCGAGGCGCTCTCCTCCGGCCACGGATTGTCCGCGGTCGGAAGCGGTCGAGGCCCGGGATAACCACCCCAAGCAAATTTATCGGCCTTGGCGACCTTTTTCACCTGCTCCTGGCAAAAAAAAGTTGGCATATCACAACACCCACCACTGCTCTCCAACAGATGGTGACGAATCCCAATGACTGACATTGCCCCGACGGAGTCCAGATCGGGTCGCACGGTGGCCAGCGTTGTCCATTCCGCCGGCATTTCAATGCCGATCACGACCTCGATGGCCGACCTTCCAGCGTTTCCGCCGGTGTGTTGGGGGTCAATGTTCCCCAGTGAGCACCGTGCCGCCAATGCGGGCACGGTGACCTCGATCCCGAGAACCGGCCCCGATGCAAAGATCGCGTCGTTGGCCGCTTGAGCGGATGGGAGGTTTCGGGGATCCAGCACCGCGAATTTATAATTCTTCATAACAATTTCACTCATCTCAAAATAAAAACAAAGCTGTATCAGTTTTTTCGATACGGTCTTTGTCTTTCATACTGCGCGGGTTTCTATGTCGCGCAAATATGTCATCTCGAATTTTTCGACAAGTGAGCGGGGGTCTAGACTGTCCCCATTCACTGGTCGAAGTAAGTGAAATTACTATGAATACCTGTCTACAGACCGGCAAAATTTGTCGGCCTGATAAACAGGAGAAGTTTTTAACCGAAAACTTCTCCACATAACCCTTGCGATTATTTTTCTCGGGAAATCGTCCTTCCCAACGCACTGCATGCGAGGCTCACGCTTTAAAAAGGTGACAACAATTAGTGCTTCTGTAGCGAAAGTTGCACTATCTTTCGGATGTCTTTCCATCAGTCAGTCGAAAGGCTCGAGTCTTCTCAAGACTTCCAACATCCCCTTTACCGGTTCGGGGAGGACTTGGTTCTTCACCTCAAACCCAGGTCTCGGACTCTTAACAAGTCCGTTCTGGATTTTTATGAAAGTGACATTGTCCACTTCCATAGTCCTCTCCCCGCTCTGTAGGATTATAACCACTTCATTTCCATGAAGTATCTTATAATCCCCAGAGACGGTGTTTTGGATCAGTAGTCCAAAACCTCCGGCCAGCCTAAGCTGACTAGGGGTGAAAACTTTTCCTCCCTCCCGGCATGGGATGAGAGTAAAGTTTTCTTTAGATAAGAAAAATACCATTTATGGTATCCTCCTCCCGTTTTTTTCACTGAAACGGCAAGCTTTCGACCTAACTTTCAAGCCTCGCCAAACAGCTCACACTTTGTAACAGGCAGTGAGCGCCTTTGTCCTTCCTATTCCCACGGTGCGGGAATAGGAACATTACGAGATGAGGACCCCCTCAATCTCGCTCCTGGCCACCGCAAAAGCGTCGGCGTCACAAACCCCGGTCTCCTCCGGGATTTGCCGTAGGAATTCCTCGTACCTCGAAAAATTCTTTTGGTCGAGACTTTTTGCCTCGACCAACCACAACACGCCTACGCGTGTGTGGATTTTAACCGCGGCCATAAGGCCGCGGCCGCTCATCGACTTCCACCTGAGCATTCTCAGGTTTCGTTCGGTGAACTGCATCCATGAAAAACCAGTTGAACGGTTTTCATGGTTTTCGGGCTCCGAACGCCCATTCCACAGCCTATCGGCTCCTTGGTGTTCGGTCCCAACAAGAACTTTGTCGGTGGGGGCATCGGCCCCCAGTTGATTGCACGCCATGCGACTCAAATCGCATAGCGACGCCATTTTATAATTTTCACACTTCCTTTCTGGCGTTACACGCGCCAAAAGTTTTCTTGATGGGCCAACGACTTTTCCGCACACACGGAGAATTGCAAGCCCAATAAAGGGGAGGAACGAAAACCCTTTCGTTCCTCCTTTGAAACCTTAACCTTTTCGCACCTTTAAAAGTGCGAGCGCGTTTTAGAAAACGCGCAAAATGTTTACACTCTCACCGCTTCTGGGTGGAGTGCCCAGTACTCGGCCGTACTGGAAAGTCCCAGCTCCGCCGGAGGCGGGTTGACGAGAAGCTCCTCGACCGTCGGGAGCAGCTGCCCCTTCCCCTTTAGTGACCGCGGGATCTCCGCGACCACAAACCCTCCCCGAACCAGCGCCTCTTTGTTGAGGTGCCGATTGACCGCAGCGAGCGGCCAATAGGGGTGGATTGGGGAGGGAGAAGGCTCCCACTCCCCGTGGAGCTCATCCCAGAGCTCCGATAGCTCCCACTCCCCAGGAGCCTCGTGCTCCCGAGAGTGTTCCACTCGGCCGACTCGATTGGCCCGCTTCGTCATCGCCATGGCCGTCTCCACCCGGAGGAGCGGTGCCGGTATGCATAGCTTTTCGTTTCCGCCCGGCAAGCGGAGAACGAAGAGGTCGTAGTACGCCTGGTCGGCGAAATGACCCTCGTCGTCCTCAGTTTCGAGGTCGACGACGAGTCCCTGCGCCTCCTCGTTGCCCCTGAAAAGGGCTTCGAGAAGAACGCAGAAAACTGCGTTGGGGAGGGAATAATCTTCCCCTCCCCCAATTGTCTTCGCCCTGTCTGCAAGGGCGAAAAGTTTTTTAATGTCCATACTTCCTTTCCGGCGCGACACTGCGCCAAACAGCTTTCTCTATAGGCCGACGATTGATTCCGCACACACGGAGAATTGCAAGCCCAATAAAGGGGAGAAGTTTTTAACCAAAAACTTCTCCCATAACCCCATGCAACAATTTATCCATCTAATGGAAAGGAAGTTGCTCTTCCTTTGCGCTTCAGCTTTCCACCGAAGCGGCGACCTCTTCCCGCGTAGCGGGAGGAGTGTAGTTTTTCTTGGCGGCCTCAATGGCCGCCAAGATTGCATCCACACCTACCGGATTTCTAAATCCGGTGTAGGTGAGGAGCAACCTCGCCTGAATGGCGGGGGAGGTTCTGACCTCCCGCCCACCAACTGAGGAGAGAACCTCCTCCATGCTGTCCTCTGACAGCCCCTCGGCTGTCAGCTGTTCCCGAGTGACCGTGAGGTCCTCGGGAAGATTTTCTACCGCCTCCTTGTGGCGGCAGGGAGGGCACTTGCCCTCCAACTTGATGACAGGAAGCGCGTGCGCGCTCCCTTCCGTCCCTTCGTCCTCCCCCACCCGGAGAAGGACGAACTCCGACAGCGTGGACCCGCAGTAGGTGCGGGTCCAGCAAAAGCCTGCCTTAGGAGTAGGCAGGCTTTGGGGTTCCCAGTAGCCGTTTAGGACGGCTACTGGATTTAGAATCGCGTGGCCACCCACGCGACCCGACCAGTTCCAGAGTTGGAACTCGATCGGGTTCACCGGCCGCCCTTCGGCGGTGGTAAACCCCGTCGCCACCGACCCAACCCCACCCATGGTGAGGAAGAGAGTGGCGATTTCACACGCCGTGGCCAAGGCCTCGGCGTTTTCGACTTTCTCCACCCGGAACTTCCGGGTGGATTTCCCGCAACAGGAGCATGTGCGCTCCATGATGCGGGCGTTTACGACGTCCCCGTCTGCGGGGACGTCACCGGTCCAGAGTTTGCCGGGGGAACCGATCCCCCGGCGAATTTTAACAATCATTTTTCCTTTCCGGTGTATCTCTACACCTTTTTTGTTTTTTTATTTCTTCGAACCCATTCGGATCCAAAAAAACGGAATCGTCTTTGCGATCCCTCTTACCCCACCAACCTTAAGTCTTTCGATCTATCAATAAGTGGGGCGAAGAGGAATAACATTGCGGAACGATTTGTTCCACGTTTTCCTAATTCGCTATTCTGTTTTCAAAGTTCATCCTTACTCTCTCCTTTCACTTCCGCGCAACTCTCTCTTCCTTGCCCGAACAAGTCTTCTTGTTTTAGGGTAATTCAGATTGCGTGGCTTCCTGGTGTAAGGACATTTTGGAATACAAAGCGGGTTAGACCTTATATTCCATCGATGTCCTTGCGAGCCTTCTCGCGAACAACGTGCGGTGAGTTTGCCTGTAGGCATAGCTCCTTTATTTGGGTAGGTTTCGAAGCCACACAAATATAGAGCACTCACCATTCGAAACGAGACTTTCATAAGCTTGCTTCTCTCCCCACTCTCTCTTCTTTCTACGCTTAGTCCCTTGCGGGAAGGTCGTAGTACCCTCGAGCACTAACTTGTGCGTGCGCTATAATTGCAATATGTATTATGTATACTTTTTGCAAAGTGGTGTTGGTAAAACCTATATCGGCTATACCAACGACCTGAAGCGCAGACTCGCACAACATAACTCCTCGCAAAGTACCTACACTCGAAATCAAAAGTGGCGACTTGTGTACTACGAAGCTTACGCTTCTAAAGCTGATGCCGTGTGTCGAGAAAAATGTCTCAAGCAACGCGGTCAAGCTGTACGCCAACTTAAAGATCGTGTATCTGAATCTTTACGCACAAGTTAGTGCTCGGCTAGAGGCGGGGAGCAAACTTATGGCTATCTCCTCAATGAACCATTCGACAAGCTCATGGCAAGCTATCTGACTCACCCATTCACCTGTCTTTACTCTCTGGGCAAAATAGTACAGGTTTTCTTATGTTCTGTCAATTATCTATGTCAGATAAGCCTATTTAGGCGTAACACACTCAAAAATATGACTTATCCACAGTCTATATTTGTCATAGATTTGTAACAAAAACAGATTAATGTTAGGATAGCTCCATGGAAAATATACAATATGAAAAGTTTTTAGGGGAGCTTGGACTCAACAAAGAGCAGTCACTCGTCTACGAATCGCTCTTAAAAAACGGGCTTATGCCCGCTAGAGTTGTAGCCCAAAAATCAGGGGTCAAGCGAAGTCTTGCTTATAAAATATTAGAGCAGCTTATTTCGCTTGGTTTGGTGGAAAAAAGAGACAATATCGGGAAAATTACCCTGTTCTTCCCTGCCCACCCGGGCAAGCTTCGAGAATTCCTGCAAAAGCGCGAGGAAGCCATAAAAACCGCCGAGGCTTCGCTCGGCGGGATTATGGGGAAAATGGTGTCGGACTTTAATTTGCTTTCAGGAAAACCCAACGTGCAATTCTACGAAGGGCCGGAGGGGATGAAAAAGGTGTTGGAAGATTCTCTTTCGGCGGAAAGTGAAATCTATTCATATTCTGATGTTATTTCGGTACAACAATATATCCCCACTCTTAACACCGAATACATGGCCAAGCGGACCAAATTTAATGTAAAGAAAAAAATACTTTTTTTTGATTCTAAAGAAGCACGCGCTCTTCTTCCTAAAATATACAAACCGGATATCACGGAATATAAATTCATTCCGTTCAAAACGGAACCGCCTCATACTGTCATGCAAATGTATGACAAAAAAGTATCGTACATCACCCTTGCCAAAGAACAAATGATCGGCGTCATCATTGAGGACGCGAATATTTATTCACTTCATAAATATCTCTTTGAACACCAGTGGAGTACTAGTCCCGAACTCCCAATAGGAGCGGTTTCTGCGGTCGAGAAAACTCTTCAATAGCCGCGTCGGTAGTCTTCTCAAAAACCAAGTAAGAATTCTGCGACTTCTTGTCTCGAATATAACGGGTAAGAACATGCCGAGTGCCGTCTGCACTGCGCTCATTTAGAAGTGCGAGGTCAGTCTCTGTCACAGATTCTAATGGAACTTTCTTACATATATACCCCGTTGCAGTTTCACATGTCCGCATAATTTCTTCAGATGCAAGATTTTTTGAAATGAATATGTCTTTTTTTGTGTCGTGTCGAGTAATGTACATCAGATGCGGTTCGTTGACTTGTTTGGTATGCGTTCCAATAAAACCTCGTTCGATATAGTTCGAAGCGACACTTTTATCCGCAATACAATTTGCTTCTATCACCGAATCTCTTGCCTGTACATCCAAAGACTGTTGCATCAAAGCTTCGCCTAGGCCTGAACCGGCGTATTTCGGGTTCATGTTGAAGGCGCCGAAGTAAATCCTGTCTTGAGGAGACATACCAAGCCGGTAAAACCCTTCGATTTCACCTTTGTATCGAAGTACGTAAAACCGATTGGTTGGCTCTTTCAAAACCCGTTCAAAACTCTCAAGCAACATTTTTTGAAACTCGGGATATGCCGAGTAATTAATTCGATAAAATTCCTTCATTCTTTCTTTATCCACTTCAGAAAAAGACTCGGGGGAAATACCTTGAGTAAATTCGACATCCTTTATCTCGGCGAGGTTTAATTGTTCTCCCGTTTTTGCTAACTCTTTGAACGTAGCGGCAAAAAGTGCGGCATCACCGCGAAGAAGAGAGAGTTCCTGTTCCAAATCCTCAACCGCTCGATCATACTTCCCTTCTTTTGCTGATTTAACTTTTGTCGCAAACAAAACGAGCAATTCCCTCCCTTTCCTCAACAAATTTTCCCGAACATCTACCACCATCTCCGGTGACCGTGTGCCCGCAAGCTGTCCTGTATAACTTTCGGCTTGTTCGGCCGCGTCCACCAGCTCACCATACTTTTCGAATAATCGAGAGGCCTCCGCCTTAGGTAATTTCTCGCCGAGTGCAACAATATCATCTCCGAGTTCGCGACCGTATTCGAGGGAAAGAAATGTGCGAAAACCATTTTCTCCATATTTTGCGACAAAGTCTTGTACTTTTTTAATTTCGCCCTCTTTTTTTGCTTTTATATAATTTAAAAATTGAAACTGCTCACTGGCTGGGAGTCTTTGGATCGGGTACGAAAAAAGCTTCTCGATTTTATTCCTCATCGCTGGTGTCAACAAATATCTGTAATCAAGAAAAATTTGTTTTCCCTCTTCTTCATTCCCAAGAGAACCTTTCATTGTAGGCCCGTGGGGGTCCATTTTATGGAGTTCGTATTGGGTAATTATTGGAAGAAAACTTCTTCTTTCATCGCGCACTGAAGAAATCTCACTTTCGAGATTTTCTATATGTTCGGAAATCTCATCAATTTGATCAACGAGTTCTTTTCGCGTCTTTTTTGACACATCCTCCCTTTTTTTAAAATATTTTTCAAAGTCGTTTAGTGCCCGGTCTTGCAAAATTTTACTTGTTATTGCTTTTGTTTCCTCAACCGCGCGTTCTTTGTCAGATGCCACAGTACTACCCTCTCCGTAATCCTCGTCTTCTAAGACGTGGAATATAAAATCGCTTTCTTCAGCTATTTTATTCCTTTGACGAATTAAACTTTTCAACTTCTCTTCACACTTTTCCAATCTTTCAAGTGCTTCAATGTCACCTTCTTTTAAGGAATCTGAAACATAAAGACCGTCACTTTTTAATACAGCAATCTTATTCCTCTCGTATTTAAAAAATCTTTCGTTATTTATTAAAGAATCCTTCATACGGCTACGGGAAAGAATTTCACCTTGCACCAACTCCAACTGGAGACCCGAGTCATCCTCATTGTTGATAATGTCTTCCGCGCGCATTTTCAATAACATTCCCGAATCCCCCGTAACTTTCTTTTTTAACACATCTCTAAGCGTTAGAAAAAAAAGATGGTCGGCGCCTCTATCCATCACGGCTTTTATAAACTCCAAAAAAGCGGCTGTTTGGGCATACTGGCGTTCGTCCTCAAAATTAAGTGCTTCATCAAACTCTTTCTCTATCTCCCACAACAAACTCTCGCCCATATAAGATTCTTCTCCAGCTGTAAAATCAGAAAAATCTGATGCATCCTCAAATATTGGGTCGTGAAAAGGTCCAGAGAACTCCTTGTTTTTTTTAATTCTCTTATTCGCCTCTTCTGCATATTCCCACTCTCTATGAAAGACGTAATACAGAATTCCGTCATCAGCGTCACGAGAAGCAAATTCCCATGCTAAATGCTTATAGGCTTTTATCAATTCGGGCATACCAGCTGGTCGCGGGACAAGAAGAGCTATTACCTCTTTCTTAACTGCAAGAGGGGGACTTTTTTGTTCTTCCAAACCCTTAATCATTAAGAGTAAGGCTTTTTTGTGCTCTACTTCGTAGGGTGAATTTACCACCTTCACTTTCTCGGCAAACATTTCATCGTCTTCACAAATTACTAAGTTTTCTGCATATTTAAGAATATCCTGCTCCACATCAGGAGTAATACGGAATCCACCTTCGTGATACATCTCCCTTTCAGCCTCAATCTTTTCTTGTTTCCACTGCTTCGATAGAGCTATGGCGACCGTTACAGCATCGGCTTTTTCTTTTACTTTTGTATCCTGTTGGTTGGGAACATCCGGAGTTGGTGTAAACATTTCAGACATGACACCATTATAGGCGAGTGGAGGGGAAAGAAAAGGATGCGGAATGCGTCTTGTTTTGTCGCCATATGCATAATGGCGACCACGGTAACCGACTTTTGAGCTATCCACTACTGTTTCGGTAACCTTTTTAATGAGCTACAACGAAATTTTGAGTGTGCCAGAAAAATGTGCTAGTATACCAGTATGAACCTGACACTCACCATAACACCGAAAACGGTGCGGGGGTCTAAAAAGTTCGTCGTAGAAATGGACGCTGACAAGCTGGAGCGCATGGCGGCGGCTTTTGGCATGTTTAACCCGGATTTTCTTGCGAGCATTGAGCGTGCGGAGGAAGATTACCGCAATGGCCGCGTCTATGATGTTGAATCGCTCGAAGAACTCCGCAAATAATCACTCAACCGAATATGCGTATTCGCTTTACGGAAGAGTTCAAACAGCGGTATAACCAATTGCCGCGCATTCTCCAAAAGAAAGCTGACAAGCAACAGCGTCTTTTTCGAAGTAATCCGTTTCACCCATCTCTGAACACAGAGAAGCTCGCGCCAAAAAGCAGAGAGGTGTGGACTTTTCGCGTTGACCGTAAATATCGTATCGCTTTTAGGTTTATAGACGGAGACACTATTCTTGCACTTACGGTCGGTCCGCATGACTGGATTTACAAAATCTTTAGATGAGCTATGAGTGGGCACAATAAGTGGTCGCAGATAAAACTCAAAAAAGGTAAGACTGACGCGAAAAAGAGCCAGGTGTTTTCAAAGTATGCAAAACTGATTGCGAATGAGGCGCGGGAGGCGAAAGGAAACCGCGAAGCGCCGGCGCTTCGGACGGCGATTGATCGTGCCCGCAAAGAAAATATGCCCAGCGAGAACATTGAACGCGCCATCAAGAAGGCCACCGAGGGCGGAGGCGCACTAGAGGCGATTATGTACGAAGGATACGGCCCTGGGGGCGTCGCCCTTCTTATTGAAGTTCTTACCGACAGCAAAAACCGCTCGGCGGGTGAGATAAAGCACCTCCTCGCTGAAAACGGAGGGAATCTCGCCTCCCCAGGAGCTGCGGTTTGGTCGTTTGAGAAGCTCGACACTAATACACGAATGAGCGCGAATGACACGAATAACGCTGAGCGTTGGAGAGCGACGACGACGGTTCCGCTTGAGAATGCCGATATTGAAAAGCTGGAAAAATTGGTTGAGGCGCTAGAGGGAAACGAGGATGTGCAGGAAGTGGTCACCAATGCTGAGTAGCCCCTTAGCTATCTTTCTAAACCTTTTGTAATTCTAAAGAAAACAACGAGCCAGATATCGTATAATAAGGCTAAAAATATAGGTATCCTTATGTAATTGGGAATTACTCTTGCTTGAGAAACATGTATATGGAAAAACAAAAACAATGGGAGCCTCGTGCGCTAGAATTGCTTAAAAGGAGTCTCGAGCCCCTCCCACAAGAACTTAATGAGATAGACTGGAAGGTTAACTTTTCTGAGAAAGGAAACCGCCCAGCAAAGCATCTCTCAGCCCTTGCCAATTATTCAGAAGGGGGATTTCTAGTCTTTGGCGTTAGCGACGAAGGGAAAAAGAGGGGTATCGACACAAAGTCATGTAGGGATATCGTACAAAAGATAGGAAACCTTGCGAGAGAAGGCCTTGAGCCACCTATAGTTGTTGACACTTCAGTAGTTGAGGTAGGAAAGTCTAATCTTTTGTTTGTCTTTATAAAAGAATCGGAAACTAAACCTGTACACTTGAGAGGAAACTCTATTTATGAATCCTATACTCGTTCTGCAGGACAAACCAGGAAATTAACAAAACAGGAAGTGGCTCGGATGATTTCAAGTTCAACAGGTTTAACATTTGAAACAAAACTTGCTTCAGGTTCCTTGCTAAAAGAAGAGGTGGTAGCAAAACTCGACTTTTCTATCTACTTTGACCTGCTGAAGAAACCTTTACCTTCGTCTACAGATTCAATCATTGAAATCCTTTTGGCCGATAAACTAATAAAAAGAGCGAGTGATGGCTTTTACATAACAAATCTGGGTGCCATTCTTCTTGCGAAAGAACTCGACGACTTTGAAGAATTGAAGAGAAGATCTATCCGACTTATACAGTATCGGGGAAAAGATAGGCTGGAGAGATTAAAGGAAATAACAGGACATAAAGGTTATGCCGCAGGTTTCGTCAGTCTTATAAATTACATAAATGCACTACTTCCATCAAATGAGTTTATAAAAGAATCTCTAAGAAATGAGGTTAAGCTGTATCCTAATCTGTCTCTTCGAGAATTAATTGCAAATGCTCTTATCCACCAAGATTTTGAAATTGTAGGTTCGAGCCCTGTAGTTGAAATCTTCGAAGACAGAATTGAGGTTAGAAACCCAGGAAGACCGCTTGTAAGAACTGAACGTTTCTTAGATCATCCCCCTCGTTCAAGAAATGAACAACTTGCGTCATTAATGAGACGCTTTGGGATGTGCGAGGAATCCGGAACGGGGATTGATAAGATAGTTTCTCAGTGTGAAGTGTACCAGCTCCCGGCCCCTAATTTTGTGGTTGAAGATGACCACCTAATTGCAACTCTGTATGCTCCGAGAACATTAACAAAAATGGACCGAGCCGATAGAATACGGGCGTGTTATTTGCATGCTTGTTTAAGATACGTTTCAAAGGAAGTAGTTACAAACGCTAGTATTCGAACTCGATTTAAGATATCTAAAACAAACTATCCGCTTGCTTCAAAAATATTATCTGAAACTCTAGAGGCCAAGCTAATAAAACAACGTGATCCCTCAAATAAATCTCGTAAACACGCACAATATGTTCCTCATTGGGCGTAACATTCAATATAAAACAACTAAATTATAAAAAATACTTTAAGAACTAGCGTATGCGCATTATTGCTATTGACCCTGGATACGAGCGTCTTGGTATCGCCGTGGTTGAGAAACTTCCACGGCAGAAGGAGATGCTTTTGTATTCCACTTGTATACGTACACCAAAAACGCTTCCCCACTCGGCACGCCTTTTGAAAATTGCGGGCAAGGTGCGAGAAGTGATTAGAGAGTACGAGCCGGAGGGATTTGCCATTGAAACACTGTTCTTCGCCACCAACCACAAAACCGTGATGCCTGTTGCCGAGGCGCGTGGTGCGGTGCTTGTGGAGGCGGCAAGGGCAGGACTTCCCGTCTACGAATACACACCCCTTCAGATAAAGATGGCGGTTACCGGCTACGGCAAAAGCGACAAAACCCAGGTCACCGAAATGGTGAAGAAGCTTATTGCAATGCCTTCAGAAAAATCCCTCCCCCTCGAAGACTCGGGTACTCCCTTTACAAAAGGGAGAATACGCCTGGACGATGAGTATGACGCAATTGCGGTGGGACTGACCTGCCTGGCATCACAGAAATGGAACAGGGACCATGAAATATGAACTACTGGCTCCCCGCCTCCGCGGGGATGACACCGCTGTCCACAGGCGGTGTCACTTGCAAAAATCTGATGGTATTGATACATTCGGAGCGTTAACAATTAGAATTCGTACAACGTATGGAAGAAGATGTCGTAAATCCGGTCCCTCCCGTAGAAGGAGAAGAGGGGGATGACAAAGAAGTTGACCCCGATATGCTTGAGGACACGTTTGATGATGTGGACCCGCTCTAACTCTCCGTTGCTAAGGTTACGGAAAGACGAGCGTACCAAAACCACCCTCTCGGGTGGTTTTTGGTTACTTGATTTCAATAAATCGGTGCTTGCCGATACGGTACTTTCCTGGAGGAGCCGACTTAAGAAAATCTTCACCTACTTTGGTGTCGGTATCAAGATTGGTGACCGCTCCTTCTCCGATAAGCCGGCGGAGGTCTGTTTTTGAGGAAATAATACCTTTTTCAATAAGTACCTCCGCGGTTTCCCTACCCGACAGCGAAATAGATACAAACTCTTGTGGCTTCCCTTCCGAAAACGTGGCGTCAAAATCTTTTCTCGCCTGCACCGCTTTTTCCTTGCCGTGAATGAGTGCGGTAATTTCTTCGGCAAGCTGTAGTTTCAGGTTCTTAGGATTCTCACCTCGTTCAAGAGCGGACTTAACCGTTTCTATTTCGGACTGTGCGACGCGGGTACAGAGTTCAAACCCAAGCAGTATCTGTCCGTCAGGCCAGCTCATCACCTTCCCGAAGACGTCGGTAGGGGTGTCGGACAGCGCCACCATATTTCCCTCTGTCTTCCCCATCTTCTTTCCGCTGGGGTCTGCGAGAAGTTTCATCGCGACGACAAACTTCTCACGCTTTTGCAAAGACTTAACGAGGTCGCGCCCGACGAGCATATTGAACGTCTGGTCATTGCCTCCGACTTCGCCATCAACCTCCATAGCAACCGAATCGTATCCCTGCAGTATCGGGTACATAAGCTCATTCATATATAAGTCTTTTCCCTCTTCAATCCGTTTTTGAAACATATCCCTTTTTACGATTTGGGAGTGAGTAACATGAGAAAGTATCTTTATTACATCCGTCAAAGAAAGCTTCCCAAGCCAAGAGGCGTTATAAAGAAGTTTTGCGGGGTTTGACCCACTAAAATTGAGAACCTTCGACACCTGATCCTTGTACCACCTCGCGTTCTTCAAAACTTGCTCGTGAGTTAGCGGTACTCGTGCCGTCATCTTATCGGGGTCACCAATGGTCGCCGTAAAATCACCAATAAGAAGAACAACTTCATGTCCGAGTTCTTGAAATTGACGGAGCTTGAGAAGTGGAATCATATGTCCGATGTGGAGCGTCGGTCCCGTCGGGTCTATCCCGAGAAAGAACTTAAGGCGCTTCCCGCCCACAAGTGCTTTCTCAAGAAACTCTTCATTGGGAAATACACGTTCCACTCCGCGGGTAAGAAATTCGCGGATTTTGGCAGGGTCGTTACTCACTATCTGGTTTTTCCTGAAAAATGACATAGCCTAACGGTACCACACCTTACGTGAATAATGAATTAAGAATTCAGAATTAAGGGAAAGAAATTAAACTGGCCTCTTCCTTACTTCATAATTCATACTTCATAATTCTTTCTCTTGTGTTACTATCTTCCCATGTCGCGCCTCAAGAAACACCGACATCTCATTAGAAACCTCCTTCTCCTTGGCCTTTCGGTTGGTCTTTTTACCACGGGGGTGCTCACCCTCTGGGTATCTTCCTGGAAGCTTCCCGACCTTGCGGAGTTTGATAATCGAAAAGTGAGTGAGTCCACAAAAATATACGACCGTACCGGGGAAATTGTCCTGTATGACCTTCACAAAGGAGCCCAGCGCACTATTGTCCCCTACAACGAAATATCGCTCAATGTTAAAAACGCGACGGTCGCTATTGAGGACAGTGAGTTTTGGCAACACAACGGCATCCGAGTTAAAGCGATTGTGCGCGCCGTATTCTCAAACCTCTTTGCAGGGAACCTCCTCGGAGGACAGGGTGGCTCCACGATCACACAGCAAGTTGTCAAAAACTCGCTCCTAACCAACGAAAAAAAGATTTCTAGAAAACTCAAAGAGTGGGTACTTGCAATTCGTCTTGAAAAGACGATGAACAAAGAGACGATTCTCTCACTCTATCTCAATGAGATTCCCTATGGAGGAACTCTTTACGGTATTGAGGAGGCATCGCAGGCTTTCTTGGGTAAAAGCTCACACGACCTTTCTATTGCCGAGGCGGCTTATATGTCGGCTCTTCCTAATGCTCCGACGTATTATTCACCGTACGGCAACCACAGAGACAAGCTTGAAGAACGCAAGAACGTGGTGCTCCGTAGAATGGAAGAAGTAGGCTTTATCACAAAAGCAGAGCACGAAAAGGCGAAAAAAGAAGTGGTCACTTTTAAACCAAATACTGAAACAGGTATCCTTGCTCCTCATTTTGTTATCTATATTCGGCAGTACCTTGAAGAAAAGTACGGCCGTGAGGCCCTTGAGGAACAAGGGCTCAAGGTGATTACCACGCTTGACTACGACCTACAAAGAGTAGCAGAGGAGATTGTAAAGAAATACGCGCTGGAGAACAAGAAAAAGTTTGACGCGGAAAACGCTTCGCTTTCCGCGATTGACCCAAAAACTGGACAGATTCTGGTTATGGTGGGTTCTCGTGATTATTTTGACAAAGAGATTGAGGGAAATTTTAACGCGACCATTGCCTATCGCCAGCCGGGTTCGTCTTTTAAACCGTTCGTCTACGCGGCGGCCATTGCGAAGGGATACACCCCAGAAACGGTGGTGTTTGACCTCCCCACCGAGTTTTCCACCGAGTGCAACCCCGACGGCCTCCCGAAGGTTCCCGAAAATGCCGACAAGTGCTACAAGCCGGGAAACTATGACGACAAATACCGCGGGCCGATGACCTTCCGCACGGCCTTGGCCCAATCGGTGAATGTACCTGCCATTCAGGTCCTCTACCTTGCGGGAATCAAAGAATCTTTGCGTCTTGCCAAAGATATGGGACTCACCACACTCAAAGACCCTGACCGCTATGGACTTACCCTGGTGCTCGGTGGTGGCGAGGTAAAGCTTCTTGAGCTCACCGGGGCTTATGCGACCTTTGCCACAGAGGGTGTTCGTCGAGAGCCGAAGGGTATCCTTCGCATTGAGGACAAAAACGGCAATGTACTCGAAGAATGGCGCGATGAGCCCGAGCAGATTTTGAATAGAGAAACAGCGCTTACCATAAGCGACATGCTTTCGGACAATACGGCGAGGACTCCCGCCTTTGGCGCAATCTCCCCGCTCTATTTCCCAGGGCGAGATGTCGCCGTGAAAACGGGAACCACCAATGATTTCCGTGACGCATGGATCGTTGGCTATACTCCCAACCTGTCGGTTGGAGCATGGGCTGGCAACAATGACAACCGCCCGATGAACAAAGTGGCTGCCTACATCGTCGCCCCCTTATGGAATGCGTTTATGCAGGAGGCACTCAAACGCTTTCCTGTGGAATCATTTGAAAAACCTGCCGAAACCGACACTTCTTCTCTCCCGCCCATACTCCGCGGTATCTGGCAGGGAAATAAGACCTACTTCATAGACAAACTCTCGGGAAAGCGAGCGACCGAATTCACTCCGTTAGAGTTTAGGGAAGAGAAAGCGATTAGAGAGGTGCATTCTTTGCTCTACTCCGTTGATAAAAATAATCCGACTGTTCCTCGGGTGACGGCACCACAGACTGACTCCCAATATGAGTACTGGGAATACGCGGTTCGTAAGTGGGCGGGAGAACAAGGCCTTACCGACGAAACCGAAGACTCCGTCTCCAATGCGACCGATGACATTCACCGACCGGAATTTTCTCCCGTTATTCTGGTAACCAATCCCGTAGCGGGCTCGGTTCTTTCCGAAAAGGAAACGCTGGTTCTTCGCGCGACCATTACCGCGCGTTTCCCGATAGCGCAGGTACACTTCTTCATCAATAACTCTTTTATGGGGTCAAGCAAAAAAGCCCCGTGGCAGATTTCACTCTCACCTTCAGATCTTGAATCGATACTCTCCTCAGAAAACGACCTCTCGGTCGTGGCGTATGATGTGTTTCAAAACAAAGGACAGGTTTCGATCACCTTCAGTACAACCGACTGAATGAGAAGCTGGACCCCGTATCCAAGGTACGGGGCGCGAAGGATATAGTCGCTTTGCTCCTTATCCTTCAGCGGTTCATCGGCATCACGAGGTATAGAAAACTTGTCTCCCCCACTCCAGAGATGAGCAGTGGTTTGTTTTCTCCGCTAAACTTAAACGCTACACTATCTGCGGAAAGAGCATTCAAACAGTCAGCTATGTACCGGTGGTTAAAATTACCCTGAAGTGGCTCCCCTGTAAGCGCAGAAGAAACCGAGGCACTACTTTCTCCGAGTTCCCCGCTCTTAGCGGAAAGCTCAAACAGCTTCTTCTTAGGCTCAAGGCTCACGTGTAGCTGATTAAAACGGTCAGAAAAGAGCGTAGTGAGCTTAAGTGAGGAAATAAGGTCTTCCTTGAGGACAACGGCCTCTGTGGCGAACGTTTTAGGCATAATCTGCCGATAGTCTGGAAAAGAACCTTCTACAAGCCTTGAGGTGGCAAGAAGTCCATCACCTTCAAGTGAAAGCTGTCCTTTACCAATAGAAAGCTTCACTTCGTCCTTTTCCTCTTCAAGAATACGAATAAGTTCGGTTACGTTTTTGATAGGGACCAAAACAGGCTGAAATGACGTGGCTGTCTTTTTGAAAGGCACCTTCTTCTCCGCAAGTCTAAATGAGTCCGTCGCTACAAACACAATATCCTCTCCATCTTGATAAAGATACACACTTGAAAGCTCCGGTTTAAGGTTCCCCACAGCTCCAGCGTAATAAACAGACTTAAATCCTTTAAGCAGAAACTCTGGAGTGAAGGAGAACGTAGAGCCTTCGGCCTTCGGAATGGTCGGAAAATCATCACTCGCTGTACCGTTAATCGTCGCTTTTGCTCCACTAGAAGAAATAGTCAATTTACCATTTGTTACTTCTAGCGACACACTTTTCACATTACCCAAGTTTGAAATAAAAGAAGAGAGAACTCCAGCAGGAACTGCTATTTCTCCTTCTTTTTCAACCTTAACAGGAATTTTATACTCAACTCCCATCTCAAGATTGGTCGCCCTCACCGTAAGAAAACCTCCTTTCGTAATAAGGAGAATATTAGAAAGAATAGGGAGAGAAAGATGTTTAGAAGCAAGACGGCTTGCCTTTCCTACAACTATTTGTAATTTATCTTTTATAACTTCAATCTTCATTTTGTTTTTTATTATACTAATTCAATTTAGTTATCCACATTTTTCCACCTCTCTTTCTTTAATAGATATTTTTAAAATAAAGAAGTAGTTATTATTAAGAGTTCTGTGTATAAGTGGATAACTTTTTATACCCTTTCTTGTAGCTCTATTTCAACCCCTCAGGTAACTTTTATTCTGTGCATAATTCATTTTTTCTGGTGGTATCCCCCAAAAACATTTTCAGATTTTAATTTTATCCACAGGTTTTCCTTTTGTTGTCCCACTGTTTTCCACAGAGTTCCTCACAGAATAATTAGAGGAGAGCCCGAATCTGATTAATTTCCTGAAGTAGGTTTGGGTCTTCGCGGATCTCGTTCTTTATTTTGTCGCACGAGTGGATGACTGTTGTGTGATCTCTTCCTCCAAGCCTCTGCCCAATAAGAGGGAACGAAATACTGCAGTCCTCACGGAGAATATACATGACAAGCTGTCTCGGCTTCACCACCTCTTTCCGACGAGTCTTCTCGTAGATGTGATTCTCGTCAATGTTGTAAAAGTCGGCGACAACCTTCGTAATATCCTTAATTGACAAGCTTTTCTTCGGCTTTCCGGTGTTCTTAAGAATAGCTTTTACCTCAAGTACCCCGAGGTCTCTCCCTTTCACCTGTGTCTGCATCATAATGGAATTGAGAATTCCTTCAAGCTCTCTGATGTTCCCCTCAAGAGTTGCGGCGATGTAGTCGGCAACTTCACTTGAAAGCTCAAACCGCATAAGCCGAGCCTTGGTTTTGAGGATAGATACACGCGACTCCCTGTCCGGAGGAGGAATATCGACAATCATACCGGCCGCGAAACGGGATTTTAGACGTTCCTCAAGATTCTGAATATAATTTGGGTGCTTGTCAGAGGAAAAGATAATTTGTTTGTTATGCGCGTAAAGGTCGTTGAATAAATGGAAAAGTTCTTCCTGACTCTTCTCTTTATTTGAAAAGAACTGGATGTCATCCATAATCAGCGCGTCATACTGACGATACTTCTCCTTAAATTGAGAGATGCGACTCTGTTGCATCGCGGTCACAAAATCCTGGGAGAACTTTTCCGAGGTAACATAATAGATTTTTTGTCCGGGAAACGCAGTCTTGAGATGATTCCCAATAGCTTGAATAAGGTGGGTCTTGCCGTGCCCAGTCGAACCGTAGACAAAAAGAGGGTTGTAGGTAGCCCCCGGGCTTTTAATGATGGCCTGCGAGGCAGCGTGCGCGAGTTCGTTGAAAGGACCCACGACAAACGAATCAAAGGTGTAGCGTGGGTTAAGGTTGGTCTCTTTGTCCACATAATGATCCTGGAGCGGGAGTTCGGGCGTGCGAGACGGAGCTGATGTTTTCAAAAGTTCCCGTTTTCGGGGGTCGTCCTTGGTAACGGTATATTCAATGGAGCGGATGTGCTCGGAAAGAGTACGAAGCGAATGAAGAATCGATTTGTGGTATTTGTTGAGCAACCAATCCTTCACAAAGGTATTTGGTACCGAAAGATGGACTACCCCCTCTTCTATGCGTGCTATCGCAGTATCTTTAAACCACGTCGTAAAGTTCGCCTTAGAAACGGCGAGTTCAATCTCCGCAAGAGCACTTTCCCAGAGTTGTTTGGTGTCGGTCATAAGATAATGAAATATGGAATATGAACTATATAATAAGAAAGCTAATCGGATATCTTATGGTATATGGTTCATATTCCATTTCTTAGTGGTACTAGTATATACCGATAACCGAAATGCAAAACTTGTGAAAAAACCTGTGATATGTTAATAATATGTGGACAAGTTGGGGACAAGACCATATGGACCACATAACATGGATCACGTAACATCAGGCAGTCTCAAGAAAAGTCTTGTATTCCGTGTTTCATAATTCATAATCCATTTCTTTATGAGCTTCACCTACAACCCAAAAAGAAAGAAACGAGCACGAACACACGGTTTTCGCTCCCGCATGGCTACCCCCGGAGGTCGTTCGGCTCTTTCCAGACGACGCGCTAAAGGACGTAAGAAGCTTACGGTAAGTCGAAAGAAAGCCTCCTAGGAGCAAAAAAGCCTGCCTGTTGGCAGGCTTTTGTTATAGGGCTTACACATTTCGCACTTTTCTGTCATTCCAGCGAAAGCTGGAATCCAGTGTTAGGCCATTTTCTGAAGTCCTGGATTCCAGTTTTCACTGGAATGACACCGATTGAGCAGGTTCTATATAAGCTAAAAGCTCTCCTTCAATGCTCCCCAAATCAAAACGTCTCACCACCGAGGACTTCAAAACACTGAAGGGTGGGCGAACCACGCACACTCCCCACCTCATTCTCCGCCTCTCCCCTGCACCTGAAGGAGTGGGAAAATTTGCCGTTGTGGTGTCGTCTTCAAACTACAAACGAGCGGTTGACCGCAATCTACTTAGACGACGCCTTTACAGCCTCATTAAGAGGCTTCTCCCACTTCTCCCAAAAGGTATCCTCACCGTCACCTGTAAAAAGGGAGCACTCCTTGCGACCTTTTCGGAGTTAGAAAACGAGGTACACTCCTTGTGCGCAAAAAAGCCCACATCTACGGCAGTCTGACTGCTGTAAATACTCCTTTGGTAATTTACCGATTTTGGGCTAGAATAGGGCCATGTTCGCACTGCTAAAGGCGATTTTTTATATTCCCCTCTACAATGGGCTCATTTTCCTGATAGATGTCCTCCCCGGACATTCGGTCGGCATCGCGGTCATACTGTTTACCTGCCTCGTTAAACTGGTCCTCTCCCCTCTTTCCCATAAGGCGGCCAAGTTTCAGTTGGAAATGAAATTGCATGAGCCCGAGATAAATCGCCTTAAAGAACAATTTAAAGCCGACAAACAGGCACAAGGAAAGGCAATTCTAGATTTTTACCGCGAGAAGAAGATCAATCCGTTTGCAGGTATTTTGCCCCTTTTTATACAAATTCCCATTTTCATCTCCCTTTACTATGTGTTTTATGCGGGAGGGCTTCCTTCGATAGACTCTTCCCTCCTCTATTCATTTGTAGCGGTACCTGTCCCCGATATGCATCTTTTTGGTTTCAACATTCTTGAAAAAAGCATGCTGCTCGCTGTGTTGGCGGGAGTCGCCCAGTTCCTGCAGGCGCACTATGCTATGCCCCCTGCACCGCCCAAGACCGACACACCCTCACTTGGGAATGACCTCGCGCGCGGTATGCATATGCAGATGAAGTATGTACTCCCCGTATTTATGGTCTTTATCGCCTACGCGATAAACGGAGCAGTTGCACTTTATTTTATAACGAGTAGTCTGTTTACCATCGCGCAGGAGCTTGTGGTGCGCAGGTCACTCAAAAAGGGCCATCCTACCCACCCTGACAAGTAACAGATACCAATCAACGAATGAACACCAATCTACAAATACCTACAAATGAGAGATAGGAGGATTAGTAGGTATTCGTTATATTGGTACAGATTAGTTGATTGGTAAAAGTATGAACTCAACCGAAATCAAAAAAATCATAGAAGACTTGCTTCGCCACATGCAGATATCCGTGGAGAGTATTTCGGTATCCGAGTGTGATGGGCGAGAGTGTTTTTCGGTACAAACTCCCGACTCCAGGCTTCTCATCGGGGAAGGCGGAGTCAATCTGCTTGCCTTCAATCACCTCGTTAAGAAGATGGCCTCACCAAAAGGCTCCACAGGCGAGACCCCCACAGTCGAGGAACGAGGGAAAACCTTTTTCGTTGATGTAAACGGCTTCCAAGAAGCCGCGCTTCAGAATATCAAAAATGTAGCCAAGATAATGGGCGACCGCGCTCGGTCATTCAAGACCAGTGTAGAGCTTGATCCGATGTCTTCGTATGAGCGAATGGTTATTCACGCCTTTTTCCAAGAGGCGAAGGACCTCAAGACCGAGTCGGTAGGTGAGGGAGACAAACGAAGGGTGGTGATACGGTATGTTGAAACTGGAACAAGTGACTTGTAACAGGTAACTGGAACTAAGATTTCGCGTGACCGAGTTTCTTCTTGAATCCACCAAGTTGGTCTGAAATACAATACTGTTGCTATTAGTAGGTTTTTAACATAAACCTACTAATATTTGTTGACTTTAGCAGGTTTAGGTATTAAACTTACGGAGCCCTTATGGTAACTAACGGTAAAATAAGAATAAGTGAAGCAGCAAAGATACTTGGCGTATCCGTCCCTACTCTCCGTAATTGGGAAAAGTCTGGGAAACTCCGTGCAGAAAGAAGCGTTGGCAAACAACGCTATTATAATCTTACCGACCTACAAAAATTTGTTGTTGATGTAGAGGGTTTAGGATTGATATGGGCGACGAGTGCAATACCGCAAGAACTTCCCCGTGAGTACTATTGTGAGTCGTCGGATCGTTTTACAACTCGAGTAACAAGGATGGGCGCCGAACTTCAAAGAGATGGTCGTTTCTCCGGAGCGTTGGATTCGCTCATTACACTAGTTGCTAGCGAAATAGGCGACAACTCTTTTGCGCACAATTTGGGCAATTGGCAAGATGTTCTGGGTATGTTCTTCGCCTACGATCTTGAAAAGAAGATCATAGTAATAGCTGATAGAGGACAAGGTGTTAAGACAACCCTTCTGCGAGTCAGACCGTCCCTTGCCAGCGATATGGAGGCATTGAAGGTTGCTTTTACGGAGATAATTTCCGGGAGAAACCCGGAAAAGAGAGGAAACGGATTGAAGGTTGTGCTCAGGGTGCTGGAATCACGTGAAGTAGGACTTTTTTACCGGTCTGGAATTGGAGTCGTCACTGTTCCAGTTGAGAAGCCTGGCTATCTCACGATAGGCACGGCAGATCAAAACGTACGCGGGATGTATTGTGTTATTAAGTTTTAGATTTATTATGCAAACAATTTATCTTAAGAAGTTCGGTAACGTCCTCGTAGGACGACCCAACGGGCAAGAAGCTTTTAATGCTCTTAGACCTGAGTTAAATCAAGATCAGTCTGTTCAGATTGATTTTAGTGACGTACTTACTGTCAATCCTTCGTGGCTTGATGAATTTCTTACCCGCCTTGCTGATTTCAACCAGGGAAAGGTTCAATTACTTCCCACCAGTAACGCTTCTGTGCGAATAGCGCTTCCAGTGCTAGTAATGGAGCGCAAAGATTTTGTAGCTGACATAGTAAACCGGGCTATAAAAGAAATGGGACTTAAATAAAGTTTGGCCTCGTCCTAGTCCCCAAAGCTCGCTCTGCTCGGAAGACCTCGGCGAGGTATTAGGCGAGCCAAACTTTATTCAGTCATCTGCAGGCTCCAGAGGGTCCCGCTCACTTTGTCGGTAAAAACCAAGAATTTGTCGTCAGTGCTCACTTGCGGGTGCGTGAGGTCAATCGGACTTCCCCGCTTCTCGCTAATATCTAAGATTCGCTCGGTAACTCCCGAAGGTGAAATACTCCACACCTCGTCGGTAAAGGGGATGACCCCTTGATACCACACGTCAGGATAGCTTCCAGTGGGGATTTCCTTGGGGACGCCACAATAAAATATGGTCCCGCCTTTGTTCCACGCGCATTTTTCGGGGAAGGTGGTCACGCCGACCTGTGTACGCGCGCCGGTTGTCATATTGAAGAGTGAGAGCGAGATGGAAGCTTCCCTGCTTGAGGAAAAGAGTACTTCAGGTTTGACCGGATTGGGGAGCGCGGTAAGGCCGGGGGTATTGCGGAGCACAAGTGAGGTGTTACCGGTGCCGGGGTCGAGCGAGAGAAGCATACCGTCGGCCAAGAACGAAGGCTTCGAAAGCAAAAAGATTTTGTTTTGAGATGGCCATAGGACGAGCCATTCATAAAGGGGCGAGTCCCAAAGCTGTGTTCTCCCGTTTCCCGCAAGGTCGCTTCTAATTCCTATGGCCCCTCCATTTTTCTCGGTGAGGTAAAAAAAGCTCGTTCCGTCGGGAGAGACAGCTCCATCGAGTATTCCGCGCGGGAGAAAGGTTCCGGCAAGCTCTCCTTCTGCCCCGGATGCTTCGAGGTTGACGCGTGCCGAGAAGGATTCAATCACCTCACTATCGTCGCGAAGATATCGTGAGATGAGGGTGGTACCCGATTTACTCCACAGCGCTTCATAGACCTTCGGAATGGTCGTATTCGTGAGGCGCTTCTCCCCTTCCGCATTTGCGCCTATTTCAAAGATATTTCCGGTGGCCCTGTCCTGATAGCGGACAATCGCCTCGCCACTCCGTACTCCCAGCACCGCTCCTGCGGTCGGTTCTTTGGAGAGTTGTCGCAAGATAGGCTCAAACGCCCCCGGTTTTTCTTCGGGGAGCACCACGGGAGGCTCTTGTTTGGGCGTAACTTCGTCGCCTACCCCCGGAAAGGTGCCTCCGCCATCTGGCGAAACCGGCTCCTTGGTAAACAGGAAATACAGAAAGATACCGAGGGCTACCAAGAGGAGCACCACAACGACCCCTATGATGATTTTAGTTCTTCGGGACATGTGTTAGATGACTACGGTTGGCCGATTTTAGTACAATCCGTCGCTCTAGTAGGACCAACTGCAGTGTTGTACTTGGCGCAGAGCGACTTTAACGCGGTGATGAATTCGGCCTGTACCTCTTGAGCTTTGGCGGGAAAACCAAGACGGTTAAGTTCCTGGACCTCCACATCTCGTTTCTTTCCCATTTCCTCAATTCCTTCCAGGAAAATCCTATTTGCGCCGTCTATACTTGGATTCGCATCTATCTGGTACTCATAATTTTTGGCCTGAAGATTTATTCGCGCCTTAGCGGCTACTACATCCGCATCTACTGCTTTACGAAGCAAGCTCGCACGGAGGGTTTCAAGCTCAGTCTTCTTCTTTGCAAAGGCGAGAATCTCCGCTTGAGTTGCTGTCGGGTTTCTCATATTTTCCTCTAATTTCCAAATGGCATCCGCGGCTTCCATCGCTTTCGCTTTCGCAATTTTTGCATCAATGACATTGGGTTTTGCATTTTCCGTTTTCAAGTCGGACAGAAGCTTATCCAGCACTTTGCTGTAGTGCTCTTCCGGATTGTCCACCACTTGCAACGTTGCATCTACTTTTTGCACGGTTACCCGATCGAAGTTGAGCGATAGGTCAAGGTCGCTTCCGAGCGACGGACTAATCTGGTTCATAAAGATAAAGGAGCCGTAGACGATGACAACTCCCCCAATCGCCCGCAGGATAATGCCCTTCGCCTCGCTGTGCCCAAGAATGGAGTCGGTGAAGATAAGGGTAAAGCCTCCGCGGACAATCGCGAAAACGGCAAAAAAGCCGGCAAGTGCGACACCGACATTGTAGATAGTGCGGAGGTAGCGAGGGAAGCAGGTGGGGGCGACACATTCGGTATCCTTGGTAAACTCTGAGCCGGGGGCGTTAATCGGGGCAAGCGGGATATAGTTCACCTGGGTCGCATAAGCAATAGGAACCTCCACCTTCCCTATCGCGGAGAGGACTGCTATGACACAAAGGCTGTAAATAAATATCGTTTTCATACAACTTTTTTATCGCGTAAGTGTCGGGTCAAACTGAAACCCCTTTAACGGAAACTCAATCATAAGATTCGCGTCGGTTGCTTGAAACGCTCGCTTGTCATCTGAACTACGTGCTTCAAGGAAGAGGCTTGTTCGCCCGGGGGCATCGGAGGTACGTCGCAAAATGATGAACGGGTCCTTTGAAGATTCAAGGGGGGTGTAGTTCATTTGCCACTCGTAGACCATATCCTTACTTCCTCGCGTGCCCGACGTTTCAAAATAGTAGGGAACGGCGTCTATGCGAGCCTCATCTTCCTCAAGCGAAAAGGTACTGCCGAGAGCCTTTTGAAGCAACAGGCCATAGCGAGGGTGGTTTTCGTAGAACAACAAACGAGGAGACACGGGGTCTACTGTGATACTCGCCTCCGCGGACATCGTTCGGTCCGGACTTTCCACCAAGACGGAAATGGTTTTTGGTCGCATAGGAACGGCTCCGCGGAACGGGAAAAGATTTTTGCCTTTTCCTGATGAGCCACCAATAACATCATCTCCCTCTTTCCAGGTATAAATGAGTGACTCCGGAGCCATCGTTGACCTTCCCTGCGCAAAGGTAGGAACCGCTGTTACCATTACCGTGCCTTGAAAGGGCATAAGCGCCTTTCCGCGATAAAACGGAGGGGTGTAGGACTGCGCCTGCCACAGGAGATTTACTTCCGCCGGACGAATAACCGTATCTTTTGAATAGGTATTGCCGTTTTCGGCTATTGCCGCGACACGCACGATGGTGGTTTCCCCATTCCGACCTGCGCGGACGACGAGCTTTTTGTAACCCACAGCGGTTTTGACGGGGCGGTCGTTTACAAACCAGTGCACCTCCGAGCGGTTAAGGTCAAAGTTGTAGCTTTCAATGGAAACGGTCACCTCTTCTCCCGGGCGTGGGTAGGCTGGGGAAATCACCATCGTGAGTTCTGTCCCTGTGTTTCCCACTTGGGCAAAAGAAGGATGTGCCCCGACAACAAGGTCAAAAAGAAAAAGAGTAGCTAAAAAGAAAGATGTGAGAATCTTACGATGCATAGCGTATAGTATACCTTGTATTTACACTTTTTTCTGTGCACATCCTCTTTAGGGGAGCTTCTCTCCCCTCAGTACTGCTTTAATGACGTGGGCCAGCTCATTTTTGAGCTTCTTCTCGGTTTTCTTCACCGCTTCTTTAAGGCCTTCTTTAAGACCAGAGATGTTTCCGGTTGTTTTCTGTCCGCCTTGCGTTGAAACATCTGCTTCTATAGGTTTTGTCTGTTGCGCGGATGAGATTGACGCGGTGGGGGTAGTATCATTTCCACTCTTCTGGTTCCCTGGGGAGCTTGTGGCGGTTTGAGCCGCTCCATTTGTTGTTGCTCCCGCAGGAGTCTGGGTTGGCGCACTTCTTTTTTCTTCAGGCTTACTATTTTGAGTTTGCGGAATAGGTTGTGGTGCTGTTTGTGCGGGAGGCGGTGTGTTTTGTGTTTGCGCTGGTGCGGGTGAAGCAGTGGCCGGTGCTCTCGTAGGAGTTGTTTGTGCTGGAGGCGTGGTTGCTTGTGGTTTTGTTTCGGTAGGTTGCGGTAAGGAGGTTTCAGCACCCTTTGCTTGAGCTCCCTGCGGACGTGCAGGCGGTTTCTGGCTTTGTGGAAGCGGTGGTGGGCTTGGTCTCCTCGGTGCGCTGTTTTCTGGTGACGGTGTTGATACAGGAGCCGTTCCAGGTTCTTGTCTAGCGGGTTCCGGGCTCGACTTATTCGCTGTAGGTGCCTGCCCTAATGGAGTTGGCGGGGGTTGTACTGTGGAAACTTTCGGACTCTCCCGCTTTGTTTCTGGTGCTTCTGCCTGCGAAGGTGACCGTGGAGTCTGCACTGTGTCGGAGCTGTGCGGTGCCATTTCCGCGGTTGAGTTTTGCGGTGGAACAATCGGAGATTGTGGTTGTCTAAACACCGGCTGTGCGCCAATGTCCTGATTTGGTGTTGCAGAAGGAGCTTGCCCCGTGGAAGAGTCTTGGTGGCGTGCAGGATGGTTAGCAGTTACGGGGCTTGAAGCGCCTCCCGTTTCGGCGACACGGTGAGTTTGCTGTGTACTTTCTTGTCCCCCATGCGATACGCTTCCCGCACTCCCCACAGCACCTCCGCTTGTTGCCTCGGTTGCCTGTGGAGCGCGAAGGTTAAGAGTGTTGTGTGTTTCTCCTCCACCACCCTCCTTCTTTTCCGCTTTATCCGCTTTCTCACTCTCCGACCTTTGAGAATGAGCGAGACTTAGACCTCCCTGCGTCCTCGCTGCGAGAGCCTTTGATGCTAGGGTACCAAGTGGCCCCGCTTTCTCTAGCAGTTCCTCGGCACGTGTCGTCGCGAAGAGCACAAGTACCGCTACGGTCCATGTGGGTAAGATTCCGCCAATGGGTACGACTTTGACAAGAAGCGCCAGCGGGAATGTCATAATACGCTTCACGCCAACGAAATTTACGCCGTGCAATTTGAACCACACATAGAAGGTGAGCCATGCCCAGATAGAAACCAGCACACCAACCATGAGGTTTATTGTGGAAGTAAGCAAATTCAAAAGCGGGATAAAGTCCAGCAATTTCGGGGCAGCAACTATAACATCAAACAGCAGTGCAACCGCTCCCATAAGCACAATTGTGGGAATGCTGATTCTGTGTTTTGCGGGGGTTGAGGGCACGATTGTAAAGAAGCTTTTAGCTACTAGGTTTTAGGTTCTAGGAGCAGAATAGGAGCAGAAAGCGTAGCATCCGAGGCACTTCCTGTTGCTAGAAGCTAGCACCTAGAAGCTTGCGGCTATTCCTTCCCTTCCGCCGCCTTCAGCTCATCCTTTGCAGCCTTGATGGAGAGGAGTTGCGACGGGTCGGAGGTAATGATTTGGTCTTCGGTATAGGAAGCAATGATTTTGATGGCGACATGCTTGAGGCCCACGAAGAAGAGCCCCTCCCCTACGTCAGATTCAAGCAGGAGATATTTCTCTTCATCCGTTAGGCTGAAAATAGTTTGGAGCTTGTCCACCACCGTTGGCGATTGCTTGAGGAGCATCTGCATTGAGGAGTTGGTGAGAATGGGGAGTCCATAGGGCGACTTCAAAAAGTCGTCCACGTCTTGAGTAATAGTAGAAAGACCGAGGTAGTATTTGCGTCCACGTTTCGCAAGGCCAAGAAGGAACGAAGCGGTGTCCTCCGATTTCATCATCCACCACGCCTCATCAATCACCATCAAACGTTTCTTGAGCTCCTTTCTGATGGAGTTCCAGATGAAGTGCATTACGATATACATTGCGGCAGGCTTCAGCTCATCTTCCATATCGCGGAGTGAAAAGACGATAAAGTTTGAATTGATGTCCACGTTTGACGGTTGGTTGATAAAGCCCGCCCACGTGCCGTGCGTATATTTGGAAAGACGCTGTACAAGCGACTCGGCTCCTTGGATTCCCGCAAGCACCAATTCAAAGTCGGAAAGAAGCGGTGGCTCTATTTTTGAGAAATCAGAGTCGGGAGTAATGTCCTTCAGCGCGTAAGTTTCGGCAATGGCGCGGTCAATCATCGCGTCTTCCTCCGCGGAAAGCCCTCCGAGGAGAATGCGAAATAGTCCCACCAGGTTGATGATGTTTGAGCGTAGCACGTCAGCCGGAGATTCGTCTTCTCTTGGGGGCGCAAGCTCAAAAGGGTTGATATGGTGCTCCGAGTTGAGTGAGATGTTGAAGTATTTTCCGCCTGTTGCCTCCGCGAGGTATTCATACTCGCGTTCGGGGTCAATGACAATCACGTCCGTGCCGAACATCAGTGAGCGCAAAATCTCAAGCTTGGTCATATACGAGTTATGCACGAACATACCGCCATATCCCGCTAAGAATACTTCGTTATCCACCGTTAAATCATAGACATATCGTTCCGTTTTGTTTGTGAAAGGTTCAATCGCCACAATCTCGTCCCACGCGAGGTCTGCAGTCGCCAACTTCTCCAGTCGCACGAGTAGCTCCCGCACACGAGGAATGTTGTTGCATAAGGAATGGTAACGGGCAGAAATGAAGGAGGACGCCTGCGTCAGCATTTCATAAGAGGTGTTGGCTTCAGGGTGGATATGAAGGGCTGTTCGAAGTGAAGGGTTATGATACTTCATTGGCTCGCCTAAGAATTCGAATCCCTCGCTTATCGCTTCTTTGAGCTCGGGTAGTCTGGGTACGTCAATTCCCATACAGGAAAGAGCGGTAACGGCATTTGCCATTCCGGGCATCTTTCCTTTTTTCATTGTCGCAAAGCTTGAGCCGAGTTCTTTCCATAGCAGGGCGTTTACGGCTTTGCTCTGCTTTGCCACTTTTATAATATCCGCAATGGTAGGCAATCCAGTGAGAACCCTGAAAAGAGCCCGCTTTGATTCAATGTCCCGTATCACCATTCGTATGTCGGCAATGACTAGTTTTAACTGCCTCGGTGATGGGTTAAAGACACCACGTTTGAGGGGACTCCAATTCTTTCGGCCACGCATCGCTTTGCCGAGAAGCGCGTCAATTTCTTGAAAGAGTGGAGGAAGTCCGGGAATGATATCTACATTCGTATTTTCGGCTCGCTTCAATGTAAGCAACATCCCTTTTTTTCGTTCCGATATGAAATTGATATGTTCTCGAAATGACGACAGATTCTTCTGCCCCGATATGGTGAGCAACGAATAGTCCTCCTTAGATTTTCCGGGTATGAGCTTTTTCCTTACCGCCAAACGACTGATGACGCCAAAGTTATACAGCAAGTAGCAGAGGTCGGAGGTAAGCATTCTTGATTTTGAGACTGCGGTTATGGTCGGTCCGTCCACTCCGCCGTCACCCTCAAAATAGGCAGAGAGGAAAGCCGTCTGCGCGTTTCGTGGGCTTTCAAAAATGATGGAAGGAACTCGTTTGGTTGCCGATTTTTCTTGTAATCCGATTATGGCGAGAAACTTTACGAAAATAATATCGCTTATAACCACACTTTTCGGTGTAAGGAAATGTTGCACTTCCAAAGTGGTAAGAGCCGTACAAACGTCCTGTATCACTTCAGGGTCAATGTTGCTTATAATCGCAACCTTCTTTCCTATAGTCCCTTCGGACACCAAATACCCAAGTATTTTTGCAAGTGCGGGAGTGACGGTATAGAACGCGGGTAGCTTTCCTGTCCCGCTCGCGGAGATAATGAAGCACTGTGCTAGGCGAGCGTCGGTTATCTCAAGAGAAAGGCAGGCAAGTAGTTTGCGAAAATAGGAGATTGGTACGCGCCTTCCGGCGGCATACTTGTAAAGATAGCGGTCAAATCGTGAGTCAATAACCTCTGTCCTAAGCAAGCGTCTGTATTCCACCATAAGCGGTGCGACTCCGGTAACATATACACGCGAGTCCGCCATATGTTTTAGTAGATTGAGTGTGAGTGGAGAGGTTGTGCCGTTCTTTACTTCTCGTGGCAAGGGTACATATTCACCTAGACCGATATCCGCGCTCTTGGTGGCAACCACTTCTCCCTTCCGAAGCACCAGCATATTATGGTCGCCTGTAGTTTCCACCACACGACCACTGCGAGTTTTGAAACGGTACAGTTCTTGCGGAGCGTCTTTTCGTGCCGCAACCGTTACTCTGCTCCACGTGCCCTTCATCTCTTTATCAAAGCTCCATACTTCAAGTCCTGGGTCAATAACCCCTTCTAGTTCGTGGTCAATTTGCATCACCCCACGTTCCAAAATTGCTTCCTCAACAATATCCCCGATCGGCCGAAGTAACACTCGGTCATTTTTTCGCATGAGCACAGGTTCGTGACCAAGAATGCTCTTGCCCGAACCTGATTTAGCTAGGGTGATTGAGTTGTAGTTCTCCAAACTGAAGCGGTCAAAGAGAACAAGGGAAGCGTTGTGACGGTTGATGCCGTAGAGAATGCCCTTGTTGGAAGTAAGGTCAAACGAGAGAAACGGAAACACGCTTGAAAGTGGAGAAGAGTTGAGCTTCGTGTGCACCATAAGCTCGTCGTTGCCAAGCGGAGAGGTGGAACGAAATCCTTGCTCCTGCTGAAAGAGAGCCGGTTTCATAATGACGAGTTTGCTTTCAAGAAGCGAGCGTATTTCACTCTCGGTCTTATCAAGCTCGTTCTCATCTCCCGCATAGATGGTGAGATAAATACCGACATCAAAAAGCTTTTCCTGCGCCTGCAGAAGGTCATCACGAAGTTTCTCAAGGTCTTGGTAGGCTGTCTCAAGCATCGGGTCGCGTACGAGCCCCTTCTTCTCACGGTCCGCCATTTGACTCTGGACCTCCGCTACTTTTTTCTGGAAGGTGCGCAGTACCTTGGCGGTATCCACCGGGTGAATAAAGATACTGATGTCAAAAACCTTATCAAGATTGATAATGGGCGCGAACCAGCCTTCGGTGAGGTAACGGGGGTAGGAAATGACAAAGAATGTTCGCGTCATCTTCCCGCTCACGTTGAGCGACTTCGCCTCTATCTTGAGAGCCGCGGGGGCGATGACATCTTGGAGTTCAAGCGTGCCAGATTGGTAAATCTGCTCGGGGAGAAATTCCGCGATATCCTTGTCCGCTTTTTTCTTGTTGAAGAAATTAAAAAACCCCATAATGTTTACCAATCAACTAATCTGTACCAATCTACTAATACCTACGAATCTGACTCTCCTGGCTTGCGTGCCCCGTAGGCAACGCGGATAACACGGTGAGATCGAACATAAGTTCCTCCGAAATTAACAATGATACCCAATTGAATACCGGTTGCTTGCAAGTATCGCTGTATCTGATCATAATCCCCACTCGCCACAAAAGGTTTCGCTTTCAATTCTAAGATGATCTTATCTTCAATTAAGAAGTCAAGAATGTTGTTCGTATCTCCAATTCTAAGCTCTCGCTTGTAGGTGATGCCGTTTTCTTTGAGTTTTTGCTCCAGTAAGTCCGCGTATTGTTTTTCTCGAGAAAACTTTCCGATTTCATTATGAACAGTGTAACAGAGACCAACCATATCGAAAGAAAGGTCGGGATAGAGAAGTCCTAGTCCTTTTTTCGCGTTCTTATTTGTAGGTATTTGCAGATTGGTGTTCATTCGTAGATTGGTATTTAATTAGTAGATACGGTTTTTTCCGTCTCCCCCGGATTGAACAGCTGATAAAAGAGATCTACTACCTCCTCGGTCCCGAGTTGTGCAACCCTGACACCTGTTCGTACCAATCCTTGTTCCACAACCGACACACGCTGTTCAAGCTGGGTACGTTGTTCGTCAAAGCTCTTCTGTTTTTCCGCTTCCGTATGCTTCCCTCCCCCGAACCCGTCTTTAATACGCATCGTGATACCCCCGGCTCCACTGCTCAAATCTACGATGGCGGACGAGTAGGGCACGACAATGAAGAAACTCTTGTTCATAATGTTCGTCCCCTCGGTAAATTTCTTGATGAAACCGATGTACTCGTGAGTCTGCAATTTAAGCAGTTCGTTCTTCTGACCTTTCAGACGCTCTTCAAGCGTCGCGATATACGGCCTGATATTGAACCGTCGAGACTGGACCACAATTTGTGTGGAAAAGTCTAGCGAGTTTAAGAAGTTTTGAAATTGGGAAATGATGGCCTGTTGGTTGTCTTCGGACTTAAGCGCGAAGTTGATGGACGAAGCCATCAGTACCGCGCGAAGACCACCGTCTTTAAGCACCACGATACCATCGCGGATTTCCTTTATTTTGACGAAGTCTTGTGAAGCTTTTGATGCAATGGCCATAAAATGAAAGCTCGAAGTTCTAAGTCCGAAGCTCTAAGAAGAAATCTTGAAGGGCGGACGACTCAAGCAGTAACAGTATCATAGCAGTAATCAAAGTAATTTTCTTATAATAGCGCCGAAAATAAGCATCAATTCTTTTGCTTCTTGGGCTAAACGCTGGCGCTCTGCTTCCAAGGAAGTATTTGCCCCGATTTCAATTAGCAAAAGCCAATACCTGCTCTCCCGAGCCTCCTTTCTTGATATTTTGATTTTATGTAGCTCGTCTTTTTTACCTAGGTTATCAGTGGCTTCAAGATAGTTTGCTCCCACTGACCCAGATGAGCGCACTAACTGCTTCGAGTCCTCAATAGTCGCTATTGTTTTTGGTAGTTGCTTAATAAACACGCGAACGTCTCGGGCAAAAGTGGTGGTTCTTACTTCCAGGTCATAAACCGGTTTGACCATAGCTACATTTTTTAGAGCTTGCCCTGTTTCCATTTTTTGTTTGCTTCTTCGAGCTTAGAACTTCGAGCTTCCGACCCATTATCTTCGTTTGACATTTTGATTGATATCGAGTGCCCAGGTGAGGTCTTTGAGTTTGCTGTCGGACAGGGAAGGTACTCCTCCGTCTTTTGAAAACTCTTTCACTACGTTTTCGGGTGTCATTGGTTTTTGAACATGCTTCCAAAGATAAAGCCGACTTCCAAGGGCGTACTGTATGGCTGCCTGTACCATATAGATGAACGGCTTGCCGTTGGGACGATAGAACGCAAGTGCCACGGCGAAGCCAGCCGAGGGCAGAATGAGCGGGAACGAAAGATACCACGGTAGGTAGTTGTACGCGAGGTACACCATCCCCGCCCCGCCTACGAGGTAGACGAATTGTTTGATGGTGAATGGACCAAGAAGTTTGTCCTCTACGTTGATGAATTGTGGAACTTGGAATCTCAAGGGAGTTGTAAGTTAGAAGTTATAAGTTTTCAGTTTAAGAGGGGAGACTTTTTCTTAGGAAGCTTACATATCCGGTAATCATTTTGATAAGTTCAGTATAACTTTCTATAATCTGTTGATTTTTGTGAAATTTCTTTTCGGTACAGACCTCTAAGTTTCTTCGTGTTTCTTCCGCTTCACATTTTGCGATGTCATTTACAATTCGTATCTTTTCTTTGACGGACTGCTTATAGTAGGACTCCGCAATATTATTTGTTACTGAAGAGGAGGAACGCAGGATCTGGTCAACACTTCTGAATCGCTCATTTTGAGGAAATCCTTTCAGCAATTCAAACACCTCCAGCTCCAACTGTTTAGCCTTCGCATAGATTTTCAAATTTGGCAAACCGGTGGCCATGGGTCTTAACTGTCAACTCTTAACTTATAACTGTTAACGTCTGCATTCGTCATTAAAGTCTCTGTCTTAACTGTCAACTTCTAACTTATAACTGTTAACTATTCAGAGGCTCTCTATACGGGTCGGTCGTGTATCGCTTCTCCTCTTTCGGAAGTGACACCCTGGCTTGGAGCTTCTGGTCCAGGAAGTCCATCTCTCCGCCTGTTTTTGGCGCGGTAGCGGGTGGCGGTAGAGTAGCCGATTCACTCTGTGGTCGTATCTTTAGCGTAGGGGTTGGCGGAACAGGAGGTCTCGGCACGGGCGGCATCGGAGGTTTAGGTACTACTATGTTATCCCCCTTAACAAAGGGGGTGCCGTATTCCGATACGGTGGGGGTTGTGTTTTGAGCCGTTGGGGCTTTTGGAATTGACGGGAATGACGAAGTTTGAGGCTTTGAAAGATCCCCCTCTTTCTCTAATTCATAATTCATACTTCCTACTTCATTCTTCTGCCCTGGTTTCCATCCCGTCGGCCCGACAAGAGTTTTTGGTTGTAAGTTGGCAGTTTTAGGTTGAACTGTAAACTTTGAACTTTGAACTTGGAACTTGGCGGGGTTCTCTATTCCCCTTAGCACCTCCGCCCTACTCAAGGATTCTTCTTTTTGTACCGCTTGTTTCGCCAATATATTTTCACCCATATTCCATTTTGCTCCCGCCGAATAAGGTGTGTTCGTGGAAGCGCTTAGTCCGCCCGCTGGCGGATAGCCTGCCTGCGCAGGCAGGCGTTTAGCGTTTAGTTCAGATGATGAAGATGGAGTAGAGGAGGAGACTGAAGTGCTCGGTGCAACCGGTATTTGCTTTGTAACTTCTTTACTAACCGCTAAACGCTCCACGCTAGCCACTGACTGTGGCTTCGCGTCTTCATGCAGTCCGCGGAGTGCCTCCCGCACCTTCACCAAAATCTGCGTGCTGATATCTCGGGCAATTTCTTTTGCTTTTTCTTCCGGCACGCGGAGTCGTTTCGCGAGGTTGCCGATAAACTCCGCAGGATGCGTGAGTCCGAGAAGCACCAGTCCCGTCTCACTCGCAAGCGCCCCCATTTGGTCTACGTGCAGGAGATACTTTTTGGCGATTTCTTGTATGGCGTTTGCGGTATCCACCGAAGAAATGGACTGACGGAGCCCTTGTGGAAGGTCTTCAAACGCTTCCTTAAGCTGTGCCTCGCTGTAGGTTGTCCCCGACGCAATCCTTACCAACGCGCGTACATTCTTATCATCAAGTGGCGGCGTCTCTTTTTTCCCCTCCTGCCTGAGGAGGGGTGCCGAAGGCGGGGTGGTGGGAGCTTCCCTAAACGTTTGTGTCTGTCCAAGTGGACTCGGAACCGGTGCATACGGTGACACCACACCTTCTTCGAGCTTCGGGCTTAGAACTTCTGGCTTCTTTGGCGGCTCCTGTACCCTTCCCTCTTTCACCGGCATTCCTGCCTGCTTCAGTATCGGAAGCACGAGGTCAAAGAGTTTGGTCTGTATCTCATACGCAATCTCGGCAATTTTCGGTCGGTTGTCTTCCTCAATGCGTTCGTCTTTTTCTATAAACGCCACAAGATTACTCGGCGAGTCTTCGCCTTTCAAGACTTTCAGCACTCCTTCGCAAATATTTCCCGTTTCGTACAGGACAAACTCTTTCGGTGTGTAAATACTGCTCAAGGTAAGCTGGATATCCAGATCTTTTGCGCCAAGCGCATCCACTACCGTAAAGGGCAGTGAGTCGCAGAAGAGCATTAGTTTTTCCTGTTGCGTTTGTGTTTCCATGGTTGGTGAATTGTTCTTTTCAAATCAAGCGCTACCCGGTTGTTCCAAAGAGATCTCCATAAAACTGCTTATCAGTCTGTTTATCTTCGCCTCGGCTCTGAACGCCAGTCTTTCTCCAAGGACTCTCCACTTTCCTACCCCTGAAGTACCCATTATCCTTCAGCCACCGAAGAGCAGCCTTTTTATCCTTAAAGGTTGACCCACGGGAATCATCTCGTTGCTTCGCGAGCATCTTAATCGCTTCCCACAATTCCTTTTGCTCTCCATCAAGTCGTAATTGTTCATCAGATATAAAGTCCTTTCCACCGCGCTCATTGACAAGCCATACAAGAAAATCAAGATTCCCTGTTCTTTCCACATTTTCTCCCTTAAACATATTTCCGACACTGGTGATGAGGTTTTGCATATCAGGCACTTTTTCATCAAGATCTTTATTCTTAAACGCACCAAGGAGACCACGGGAAAGCACACTCTTCACCCAGTGAAGATTGCGAAGTGACCCCGGCAGCATCGCGGCTTCATCATCCGCGAGATTTTGTATGTTCACCTCCATAAGATATTGCCCCGCCTTATGTCGTTGTTCTCTCTCCGCAGAGGATAGTGTAGCTTCTTCAGCGTACCCTCCTTTTTTGAAGATAACTCCAAGTTTACTTTCCCCTGTTGTTGCATCAGGTGTCCAATACTCCTCTTTATACTTCTTCTCCCCATGCTCAAGAAGATAGTCGTTGAGTTCCTTTCTGGCAGCTTGCGCAGCCACGGGGTCTTTCTCGTCCCAATCTTTCCAAGTCACGGCGTCACCTCCAAATGAATAGTCAGAACCTTCCTGCAGATACTGTCGCTTTATGACGCGAATTTGTTCTTTTGTTCCTGAATCAACGGTCTCACTCTCTCGGACCTTGTTCCATACCCCTTGCCCGACCGTCTGCACAAACGGTTCCATATTGAGAAGACCTCTGTTGTAGCGATAGTAGTGCAAGAGCTCTTGAGGGCTTTTAATGTTACGAAGCGCCTTTCTAATAGCCGGAGATTCCCACACAGCTTCAGCTTCTGGACGGGCTCCAAGTACTTCTCCGCTCAGCATTTTTTCACCACTCGCATCTCGGAGACCCTCCTTTATTCTTTTCTCTTTGATTTCATCTTCAATGACCCCCCGTTCGGTCTGTTTCGTTTCAAGCTCGGTTTCAGCAGCCTTAAGCGCGTGATCGTGCATAGCTTTCTCGCCAGGGTCTGTAGCTTCCTCATAGGCTTTTTCTTCTTCAGTAATCTTTGCTTGAGCCGAATTAATAGCGACATCGACGTCTTTCAAGTCGTTTGTTAGGTGCCCGGTAGCTACTTGATCCTTGGCTTCCCACTCGCTCTGTTTCCCCTGCCAGCGGTTGACATCACTAATATGCCACTTATTTCGCTTCGTTGCGCGAGTACCTTGGTGATGTATCCGTTCGGTTCTCGCTTCAGCTGCCTCTTCCTTTTCCTCGTGCGTGAAATGCTCGCTGTTCATAAACGCCCCAAACTTTTCCGCGCCGAGAACCTCAATATCCATAATAGAGTTCATTTGGAAGTAATGCTTCGGAAGATTAAGGAAGCCCTCCGTAGACATATGGGCCAACTCCTCCGATATCTTGGTCCGCAATTCTTTCTGTTTACTTTCGTTGTCTGCTTTCCATGTCTTAAGAGCGCCCTCGGCGGTAGTAACCGCGCTGGTTGCATTCGCCACTTCGCTTTTGAGTGTGGTTACTCTTCCTAAAGCAGCTGTCTTTTCTTCGGCGGTTGCGTGTGGGTCGGCAGTAACCTTTTTCAGGTTTGCTTCGGCATCATCCAGTTCTTTTTTCTTTTCAGCTTCGGCTCCTTGAGCATGGTGAAGATTTTCTTGATGCTCCTCTCCCACCTCCTCAACCGTGTGGAGTGCATCCCCAGCTTTTCTCGCCTCTTCCCCGTGTGTGATGTCTCTGCGAATACTACTATCGTGTTCGGCCTCCTCGTGGGCCTCTTCAAGGGATTGGTTACCAATCTTTACATTTGCCATGGCGCCCGTAGTGACGGAACGAAGAGCCTTTCCCACAAAAGTATTTCCAGCCCAACTTTTTCCCGCGCGTTCTTCCAAGTAACGCACGTCAACCGCATTTCCTGCCATAGTGGCTCCCTTGCTGATTATTTGGTTAAACTTTGACCCCCGCATCTTTTCTGCAGCCTCTCCATATTCCTTGCTTTTTCTTGACGCCCATCCAGATACCCCTATCTCCTGCATCATCTTATTATTCAGAAGTCGCGAGTTTGCCATCCAACCCCCCACCGCTTTCGTTGCTCCACCTGTGGCCATACTCCCTGCTCCGCGCAGAACGGCTGATGGAGCTTTGATCAGTCCTCTCGCTCCCGCTCCTGCAACTCCAACCGCCCCTCCAATTGCAACCTTTTTAATCTTCTCAAACCCGGCCATGGCCATCTCGCTTCCCTTCGCGCCTAAGTGCTGCGCAACAATGAGACAGCCGACCATAAGGCCGATAAGCATCACGAAGTTGAAAATAACCACGATGGTTCCCGACCCGGTGCCGGTGAGAGCGGCGGCAAAGCCGATTTGTTCCCCCGTTTGTGCACTACCAAGTAATCCCTTTCCAAAGGCGGGTGAATTGATAGTCCGAACCACAATATAGGCAAGAATAAGATAGAGCGGAGCGAAAAAGGCCTGGCTCCAGAGTTTGTGCCACCACGCATGCGCCATCCCCGACGCACCGGGGAGTATGAGCCCCACGAAGGCGAGCGGAGAGAGCATCATCAGCATCATCAGCGTAATCGCGCGATATATAAACATAATCGCTCCCGCAAAGAACACCCACGCAGTGATAATGATAAAGAGCGAGCCGAAAAAGCCGATAAGAATAATGTTGCTGAAGGAGAGACTCTTGTCACTACTATTTTTGTTTAGAGTGCCAATCTGTGAGTTGTCCGAACTAAACTCTCCCGACCCTATCTGCTTGCTGTTATAAATCGTTCCAAGCTTGAGGCCGTAGAGATAGGCTTCGGCAAGCCCCGAGTCATATTTTTTCGCGCCCTCTGCTGGAACAATCAGTGAATAGAAGTGGAGGGCAGCCACATTGGAAACGTCCACCACCGCTTTGGTGATGAAAAGGCTGAAGTTGATAAAGAGCGCCACAAGCACCATCTGGGCGAGAAGCCCCCACGCCTTCTTGCCGTCGTCTCCGATGCCGAGTGTAATGGAGATACCTGCCCACAGCGCGATAAAGATGAACACAATGTTTGCGAGGTCGCGCAAAATCTTCCAGCCAATATCCACGATGGGGAGTTGCGTGAGCAGGGTATTTAGGTTCAGGGTGTAGTCCACCGTGATGTTGAAGAGCACCCCGGCAATCCACAGTGTGCGTGCGGCAAGCCCCAGCACAATGTCCATAAGACCAGCGACACAAGCCTTCGGGTTGAGGAGGGTACACGTAAACGCCGCGGCGAGCTGGTCGGCCTGTTCCTTTTGAGCTAGGTCATCGGCAGCCTTCTTCTGGGCGTTCAAGACATCCGCTTTGGCACGGTCGGAAGCTGTCGCTTCAGGTCCAATAAATGGATCAGGAACATCCTGGCCATAGGTAGCCTCCCTTAAGGCATTATCGTCAATATCATGAGAAATCTCGCCTTCGGTTGGAGCATGATATACATGAATATCTGCATACAAAAATACCGGTCCCACGATAAGCAAGGCAAAAGCCACGCTAAGTACGGTTGCGACCGAGCCAATGAGCATTTTTGGTTTTTTGAGGCGAGAAAGTAACATAGATTATTGTTTTGGCGTGAAGTCCGCGCTAGTCGACCCGACCAATTTTCCTAAGTTATCATGCGCTTCAATCACGATACGGAATGGCGGTGGGTTTCCCCTTGTTGATGCGGTAAGTGTTAAGCCGAGCGACATATTCGTGAAATTAAGATTCTTGGCAAAGGTTACACCGCTCTTCTCAGGGTTTGCACTGTCTGTATAAATAGAGGTGCCCGTTAACGGAGATGTAGGCGTAGCGACGGAGTTATAAAAAGAACCCTTGTTATCCATCGTGAGATTAATAGCATCTTTGCTCGTCCCTATGTTGTTTAGATTATAGGTAAAGTTGAGGCTGTTCAGGTGGTTCGTAAAGCTTTCCGGTTCCGGCTTTAGCGTCAGTACACTAGTAATGAGGTCTTTGTCATAGGTATAGAAGAGCGCACGGAAGGTGATATTGTCCTGTACTTTGTTTGGCAGGAAAGATATCCCAGGCCACAGAAAAGTCTCACCAGAACGTATTTCTACATTCGTTGGACTTGTTGGTATTACCGTAAATGCAAAAACAGGTGGTGCGACTGTTCCACTACCTCCACCTTCAGCTTGGAGACGCGTTTGTTTACCGATAACCTGCACTTCGGCAATGCCAAGATTATCGGATACGGTACTAATGATAAGCACATACCGGCCTTTAATTCCCGCCGAAAATGTTTTGCTAAATTGTCTGTTTCCTTCTTCTGGATACTGTTGCGACCCTACCTCATTAACTACGTTTGCGGAGCTCTCGATTATTTGGTCCAAAGTCTTCCCATCGGTTTCTTCTGATGTGACGATGACTCTGAAACCGCAACTATTAGATGCGGGGCTACACACACTGTATTTATTTAGTGAACCTGCAGTTCCGCCATATATATTAATCTTTGATATCTCGTTGATTTCCCAATCTGGTTTTTGACCATCCATATTTGTTGCAAGATCCACCCTCCACCACTGCCACTGCTTAACAGAGGGATATCCACGGTCAGTTAGTGCGAGGCCCCAACTTAAGTTTCCGTCAAGTTGACCGTCAACTGCAAAACTTGCACGGCGAACGGGACTGGACTCATTTGTATTGTAGGATGAGATACTCGACTGAATCGCTTTTTTTCTAAGTGCAATGTTTCCCGGCTCCACTGCTGGGGCTACACTTCCGCTAACCGCTCCTGGGTTCGGCTTATTTTCTCCTAGTTCTTTATAGTAGTCTTCCAATGTTTTGCGCGAAGTGCTGTTGACGAAACGACCATTAAAGTTCTTACACCCAAGCTTCACACTCTTAAAGTAGTCAGTCCATAACAGAACTCCTTTATTGAGCGGAGTTACAACTTTTCCTTTCAGATATTTCGCCTCCACAATTGTGCGCTTGTCACCTGCGGCGACTCCAATCGTTTTACCCGGGAGGTTATCGGTCCACACCTGGTTTACGGCATCATTGAGGACATATACTCCACTTTTTAGTAGTTTCGTCGTGTCACCCTTAACAAGCGCCTCTTTAGTAGACGGATAGTAATGTAGACCACAATCAATACCCTCTGGAGCTATAGCACTCGAAGCTTCCAGTGCCTCGGCTGGGTCGGTGATAAGAGAGTCCGCGTAGCTGTATCCTGAAGAACCGCCTCCCTTACCCGCACCCAAGAGGCCCGCTCCTGCGCCCATTACCTGTTTCAACATTTGGTTGATAAGTGCGCCCACTACCGCGTCAATTTCATTGGCCAGTTCCAGCTCACGGAAAGTGCTGTTGAGTGCCCCAGTCGTATTACCTACAATGACGGATCCGGGAGTTTTGATGGGACCTTCTTTGATACACGGACCTTTGCGTGTGATTGGAGTAACCTCGTCACTTTGAAGTAGTGTCGCTCCATTCTTCTTAACTACAACATCAGGACCGTACTTCTCACAATCCTTCCACGACTTAAATCCTTGACCCCAATCCAAGAGTTTGACCTCCTTCCCCGTCGCCGAGGTGATACCCAAACTGAGCTTGTTGGTGGTGGCGATGTAGGCGCCGTATGGATTGTTTTGCGGTGTGCCGGCGATATGAATCCACTGGGAGAGATTGCCCGAACCGATGGCGCCACCGACAAAGCCGTCGTAGGCTCCGCGTACGTTCGCGAGTACATCCGAGAGTTTACAATGGATACTTTCCTTGCTGTTGAGCGACAGGTTGAGTCCGAGTGAAAACCGTAGGTTAATTCTGAAGGGGGCACAGAGAAGCGGAGAAATGCCCTCAATAACCTCTCCAATGGCTTGGTCAGCGACGTTATTCAGAAATCCTTCGGGGTTGGTGACGAATGAAGGTGAACCTTCAAATCCACTGTTAATCCATTTGATGACGGATTGGGTGAAGGTATGGAGTAGTGCCTTTCCAATGATGATAGCGAACCCCTTTAGAAAACAACCCTGCCAGTCCGCAGCCGCCGGAGCCTCAGCGGCTTCCTGCGCACTCACCCAGTCGCTTGTATTCACGCTCGTTACGGCGTTGGTTATACTCTTAGCTCCAGCTGAAATAGCTGCTTTTATTTTTGCTGCAACACACGCGGTGAGGGATGCGACGGCTTCCGCTTTTTGGGGT
>CALQZP010000002.1 GCA_943349725.1 Candidatus Nomurabacteria bacterium
CTCCAATGAAATGATTGTGTCCGTCTTCCCCGCCTTCTTTAGCTCGGTGCTGAAGTCAGGCGCCGCTTCGCTTGGATTTATCGAGGGTGTGGCCGATGGTCTTTCCAACCTCACCAAGATTTACTCCGGTCGTCTCTCCGACAGACTACAGAAAAGAAAAATGCTCGCGCTCTCCGGATATATCCTCTCGGTGGCAACACGTCCGTTCTACCTTGCTTCGTCGGTAGCGGGACATGTCCTCGGTATTAGGATCATTGACCGCATTGGTAAAGGGATACGAGAAGCCCCGCGAGATGCACTGCTTTCGCTTTCCACGACAAAGGAAACGGTAGGCCGTTCGTTTGGCTTCCACCGAATGATGGATTCGCTTGGATCCATTTTGGGACCACTCGTCGCATTCCTCATTCTAAGCGTCTATCCTGGAGCTTTTGACAAAGTATTTATGGTGGCTTTTGTGGTGGGCATGTTGGCACTTATGTCATTTGCTTTCATTAAGGAAATCCATGCCGTCCACACATCGGGAAAAACAATAGGTCTTCGTCTCAAGGCACACACAAAAGAGTTTAGGCGATTTCTTTGGGTTATCTTTTTCCTCTCCTTCGCCAATCTTCCTATCGCACTCTTACTGCTTAGAACACAGGACCTCGGTCTCGCAACGAGTTACATTCCACTGTTTTATTTGTTCTTCAGTATTTCGTATACGGTATTCTCAATGACGGCAGGGAGAATGGCAGACAAAGTCGGTGACAAGCCGGTCATACTTGGTGGGTATCTACTTATGGCGCTCGGATATCTCTTTATGATTTACGACCACACGTTATTCGCCCTTGCCATTGGCTTTATTATTCTTGGAATTGCAAGCGCCTTTACGGACGGAACGCTACGCGCCTTCGCGTCGCGTCTTACCAGTGAAGAAGAGCGCGGTGGAGCCTATGGACTCCTCAATGCGACTATCGGATGTGGCGTTATCTTTGCCGGTATTGTGGGCGGAATGCTCTGGCAATACTATGGCGCCACCACTGCGCTCTCGCTCTCCCTTGGCCTCATTCTCGTCGCCCTCATCGCCTTCGGTCTCATCGACGGCAAGCGCACTCGCTAGTTTTAGAATTGGAAAAACCCGCGTTTTCCAGGCGCAGGGGAATGTAGCACGTGGCAAGTATGCACGACACTATAGGCTAATTCGTGCTTGTCCCGCCGTAGCTTTATGCGAAGGGGGACGAATTAGCCTATAGTAAACGGGGAGTAACCTTTTACTTTTTCTGGCGAGATTGTTTCCACTCGTCTATCTTGGCTTGGTGTCCGGAGAGGAGCACCTTCGGCACACGAAGTTTTTTTCCGTTGTATTCAAAAATCTCGGGGCGCGTGTAGACATCGGGGCTTGCGATACGGCTTTCCTCGCGTGAATTAAAATCGCCGAGCACGCCTTCCACTTGGCGTGCAATGACGTCTATCATAAGCATCGCGGGAAGTTCCCCACCGGTAAGTACGAACGGCCCGACGGACACCTCATCAACCTTTCCGCCAGAGGCGGATCCGCCTCTGGCGGAGAATGCTTTTTTCACCCGCGCGTCTATCCCCTCATACCGTCCGCAGATAATGATGATGTCGGAGGACTTCGCATACTTCACTCCCGTTTCGTTCGTAAATTGTTTTCCGCTTGGCGTCAGCCACACAATAGGAGTTTTTAGTTTGAAGTTTTTAGTTTGAAGTTTTTTTGTGTTCTTATTTTTAACTGTAAACTCTAAACTTTTAACTGCTTCAGCTACCGCTTTGATAACCGGTTCGGCTTGAATGACCATCCCCGGTCCCCCGCCGTACGGTGCGCGGTCAATCCGCTTATGTTTATCTTCGGTGAAATCGCGGGGGTTGTAAAACTTCACTTTTATCTTTTTATCCTCAATGGCGCGTTTCAAGATGGACTCCCCGAGGTAGGAGTCAAAAGCGTGCGGGAAGAGGGTTATGATGTGGAAAGTCATTGGGGGCAGTTAGTAGTAAGTAGATAGTAGTAAGTAGAAAAAGAAAACGCAAGAAACAAAAGAGCTTGACCGAAGTCAAGCCCACTAAATGGAAACTTGAGTAGTTTGGCTAAAAGACGATTTTGTAGCGATTGCTGCTCTTTCCGGCTGGCTCAAAACCTAGGCCCTGATAGAGTGCGTTAGTTCCAGGGTTGCTAGCGTTACAGGTGAGGCGAACATCACTCAACCCCAAGCCTTTAGCACGCGCAACCAAATGAATCAGCAGATCCGAAGCAATCCCGTTTCGTCGGACCGACCGCTCAACACAGACATGTCCGATATAACCACCAGATTTCACAAGTGAGTGCAGGACGAGCAAGCTGGCCATCCCTACAATCACCGAATGCTCGGTCACATCTCGGACAACCACTAGAATACCTCCGTGCGCAAAAAAGAGCTTGCGTTGCTTGGCCGAGAAGTTTCCGTCGTTTTTGCTTTGTGCAAAAAGTATCTGAAGGTCCCGTTGATCTTCTCCTGAAACCAACCGTAGTTCCTCAAGTTTGAAACGAACTGTATCCATCTGCATACTGTTTTTCCTTTCTGTAAATTGTTCAAAATTAGAATAACATACTTGTGCATATTTGTCCAACACAAAACCGCCCCGACGAAGTCGGGGCGGTTTTGTGTTTCCCTAGTGCCTAGTTTCCTAGTGCCTAGTGCCTAGTGCCTAACTTAAATCTTCAGGTCTTCCATCGCTTCGTCAACACTCTTTGTCGTGGAGCGTTCGGGGCGCATTCCGCCTTCGGGTTCACTGATCTTGAGGTTTACGCGTGCGTTGTTCTTCATACCGACAACACGGAGAAGTGTTCGGATAGCCTTGGCGGTATTGCCGGAGCGACCGATAACCTTGCCCATATCAACCGGGCTAATCGCGAGAGTGAGAAGAACTCCCATCTCGTCAACCGTTCGAACGATTTTGACCTCATCAGGAGCGTCAACAAGCGCCTTCACCACATACTCGAGAAATGTAACATCACTTTCTTGTGCCATAGTCTCATCTTTTACTAATCTTCTTAAAGAAAATTCGACCGTGCAGATTTGCCCAACACTGGCTGGGGTTACTGTCACCAAAAAGGGTACCATACTTCCAAATACCAGTCCACACGAAAACAACCCGCAGAAGCGGGTTGTTTTCGTATAGAAATCTTTATGCCTTTGGCGCTTCGGCTACGGACTCGCCCTGCGTAGCCTTTGGCGAAGCAGGGGCTTCGGCTACCGGCTCGCCCTGCGTAGCCTTTGGCGAAGCAGGGGCTTCTTCTTTTTTGATGGGAGTTCGTTTTGGAAGTACGTTTATTTTCTTTCCCGGAATAATGCGCTCATGAACGAGATAGTTGTGCACGGTACCAGACGGCTGGGCTCCTTTGGAAATCCAATATTTGATGCGTTCAGCATCCACCTTCTTCTCGTCGGTCATGAGGTTGTAGGTGCCGAGCACTTCGTGGAACTTACCGCTTTTTGTGGAGTTTTTGGAGTCGGTCAAAACCACCCGAAAAATCGGGATGTGCTTCCTGGCCACTCGCTGTAGTCTTATCTTCAACATAGGCGAGATGGTAGCAGAATAACATCTCCCCGTCAATTTTTCATACTTCATAATTCATACTTCATAATTCATCTCTCTGTGCTATAGTACGGACGTGAAAAACAGGCATTCTCCCAAGCAACCACAGGAAAAGCACCCTAACTCCACGATTACAGGGGTACTTAGCGTGAATTCGCGTGCCGTAGGCTTTATCTCCCCCGCTACGAATGCCCCTAAAAAAGGTAGCAGAAACAAAGACGAGGACATAATGATTGAAACGCAAAATCTCCACACCGCGCTTAACCGTGACGAAGTGGAAGTTGAGGTACTCAAGGAAAAAGTAAAAGGGAGACGAACTGGAAAGGTGCTACGTGTTATCACACGCGCAAAAATGCGCTTTGTCGGGACAATTGAGGAAAGTGGAACGAGGCTCGTTCTGGCCCCGGATGATTTCCGGATGTACGCAAAGATAGTGATTCCAAAACCCCCGAGAGAAGCGCAGAAGGGACACAAAGCCTTGGTTGAAATCAAAGAATGGAAAGACGGCGGTGAACCACTGGGTGAGGTTATCAAAGTCATCGGCAAAAAGGGCGAGCACGAAGTGGAAATGGAGTCCATCATTCTTGAACGCGGATTTGAGAGTGCCTTCCCCCGCGACACCGAAGCCGAAGCCGAAAAAATTGCAGACGAGGCACAGAGACTTCTTAAAGAAACCGGCTCCCCTATTCCCGCGGACGAAATTACGAAAAGGCGAGACTTCCGCGAGACTACCCTGTTCACCATTGACCCCGCAACAGCAAAAGATTTTGATGATGCCCTTTCGTTCCGCAGGCTGCCCTCCTCCGCTAAAGCTACGAAGGGCGAATCTGAAGACAGATTCGAGATTGGCGTGCATATCGCCGACGTGTCCCACTATGTCCGCGAAGGTACCGCACTTGACCGTGAGGCGCGCGAGCGCGGGACAAGCGTCTACCTCGTAGACCGCACCATTCCGATGCTCCCCCACGCGCTTTCAAACGACCTCTGTTCGCTGAACCCCAATGTAGACCGGCTCGCCTTCTCGGCGGTCTTTGAAATGGACGAGAAAGGACACATTTACGAAAGGTGGTTTGGGAAAGGAGTCATACATTCGCAAATGCGTTTTACGTACGAAACGGCGCAGGAATCAATAGACAATGGTGGAGTGCTTGCGGAGGAACTCCGGACATTAAACAGCATCGCGAAAAAACTGCGCGCGGAGAAAACAAGGCAAGGCGCTATTGATTTTGAACAGGACGAGGTCGCCTTTGAACTTGATGAAACCGGACACCCTGTCCGCATCTACAAAAAGAAACGTCTTGATACACATAAGCTGATTGAAGAGTTTATGCTCCTCGCGAACCGCGAAGTCGCCCATCACTTTTCAAAGACCGCGGTAAAGGCTGGTGGCAAGCTCCAATTTATTTACCGTACCCACGACGAACCGAACCGTGAAAAGCTGGAACAGCTCGGCATTTTCGTACGGGCGCTCGGACACGACCTTTCGGTCCAGAAAGATGGAACGGTAAGTGGGAAAGACCTCCAAGCACTTTTTAATACAATTCAAGGACATGCCTCCGAGTCGCTTATCAAAACCGCGGCTATTCGTAGTATGGCGAAAGCTGTGTACTCCACGATGAACATCGGACACTTCGGACTCGCGTTTGAACACTACACACATTTCACCTCACCTATCAGGCGCTATCCCGACCTCTTGGTACACCGCTCACTATTCGCGATACAGGAACAGCACAAGGTGGACCCACAGAAGATGGCACAGCTTGAAAGAATGGCCTCGGACGCTACCAAGCGAGAAATATCCGCAGCGGAAGCGGAGCGCGAATCCATTAAGCTAAAGCAGGTGGAATATATGGAAGAACGTATCGGAAAGGAGTTTGATGGGTTGATTTCCGGCGTAACCGAATGGGGTATTTATGTGGAGGAAAAAGACACTCGCTCGGAAGGAATGGTAAAGCTACGAGACATTTCCGGAGACTACTATGTACTTGAAGAAAAGACCTACTCGGTGGTAGGTGAACGCACCAAAAAGCGCTACTCGCTTGGCGACAAAGTACGTTTCAAAGTGGTCGGCGCGGATGTGGAGCGGAAAACGCTGGACTACAAACTTGTGTAATTTTTGACAAAGAAGGTGGGTTATCTATGCAGACTCCTTTTATGAAAACAAACCACATAGGCATCGACGGATGGTCAAATGGTCCCACACCAAAACAAACAGCGCACACAGGCGGGCATTCTCCGCAAAAAGGAAAGCGCAAAAGTGTCGTTAAATTGGGGAGAGGACCCCTCCACTAGCCGAGCGACTGGGTACGAGCCACGCGGGTAATGCGTGGCTTTTTTGTTGCATGCTTAAAAACTGGATCCCCGCCTTCCCGCCTTCGCTAAAAGCTACGGACGGGAGCAGCGCGGGGATGACGCAAAACATAGTCGCTCCGCTCCTTGCTTTGTGTCACTTCGCCACCGCCACTGCTTCGTCAAACGCAATAGAGAGGAGTTTGGACACTCCGCTTTTGTCCATGGTAACGCCGTAGATGACTCCGGCGCGGGACATCGTCTCGCGATTGTGCGTGATGAGGATAAGCTGTGAGTGTTTGGAAAGGTTCTCCACCATATCGCCATACTTCTTGGAGTTCGCCTCATCAAGTGCGGCGTCCGTTTCGTCAAGAATGATAAACGGCGGGGGTTTCACTTGCGACATCGCGAAGAGAAGCGCGATAGAGGTGAGAGCGCGCTCCCCACCCGAGAGCATCATCAGCGCTTTTATTTTCTTGCGCGGAAGGTTCACTTCAATGTCTATACCTGTTTCCTTTTCGGTGTCTTCGGGCACCGTTATTCCCTCCTCACTCGCGAGAAGGTCATCCATTTCCCTTCGTACTTTCTTCTCGGGCTTTGCGATCGAGAGTTTGGCCGAACCGCCCCCGAACATAAGGGAGAAATAATTCTGGAACTCTTTGTTTATCTTTAGAATACCGCCACGAAACTCCTCGTCGAGCTTCATAGAGAGCTCAGTGATAAGTTCACGAAGCGTCTCGGCGCTCTTCTCAAGGTCTGCAAGTTCGCGCGCGAGAAACTGGTCTCGCTCCGTCGCCTCCTCAAACTCCTTGAGGACTTCCGCTCCGCTTCCCCCGCCGGCATCTTCAATGCGAATTTTAAGCTTCTCTACTCTTCGTCGTCGCTCTTCTTGTTTTATCCGATCTTCAGACGTACTCGTCTGAAGATTTAGGACAGTACCCGATTCATCTTTTACCTCCGCCTTTTCATACTCCATAAGTTCTCTCCCGACGAGAAGTATTCCCTCGGTCAGTTCTCGCTTGAAATCCCCTTCCAAATGTTCAAGCTCGGAGTGCCTCACCCGAAGCGCGGTGAGCGTTCCGTGAAGCTCATTTTGGCGAGCCATAATGCGAAATACTTCCTTCTCCGCGTCACGACTTGAATCTTTTTCCTTCTCAATATCCAAGCGGAGTTTCTTTTCATCCTGCGCGACTTCCCCTTCAGCGTGCTGAATTTCGGAGAGCTTCTTTTCCGCCCCTTGTTTCTTTTCGCGAAGCGAGGCAATCTCCCGTTCAAAACCCTCGATACTCGGGTTTTTCTTTTGACGATATTTATCCAAAAGTCCGCCAAGAGCGTGCTTCACCGTTTCAAACGCTCGCTTCAACAGACCAATGTCTTCGCTCGTAAACGCCTGATCCACCTCCTTTGCAATGGACTCCACTTCGGAAATCGGGATAAGCGCTTCACTTACTTTTGCAGATTCCTGTGTGCTCTTCATACGCTCCGTGGACGCTATCTCACCCTCAAGCCGTCCAATGTCACGGGAAATACTTTCACGCTCCCTGCGGAGGCCATTTAAGCGCTCCTCAACCGCAATGACCGCCTTGGTCTTTGCATCCGCTCCGTGCGTTTCTTCCAAAATCTTTTTTGATGCGGAAAGTTTCTGTTCCAAATCGGCAAGCTCCGCTTTCGGCGAGCGTTCTTCATCGGATATCTTTTGTTTGGTGTGGGTGAGATAGGTATGCTCGCGTTTCAAATACTCCGCGTAAAGCGAGCGGAGTTCTTCCTTGAGCAGTTTGGTCTTTTCCACCTTCTCCACCTGCTTTTTGAGAAAGGCGATATGCGGAGCAATCTCACGGCGCAGTGACCCCACCTGCTTCATATTTTCCTCGGTCTTTAGAAGTTTCCGTTCCGACTCCTCGCGCTTCCACTCAAATATCTTGAGACCAAGTGCATCCTCAATCATCTCGCGTCGCTCGCGCATATTGGCGTTCAGTATCCTGTCCGCTTCGCCTTGCGAAATAATGTGATGTCCCGACGCTCCAATATGCGCGCCCGAAAGGAGCTCTACAATATCGCGAAGCCGAACGGGTGAGCCGTTCACGAGATATTCGCTTCCCGCGTCGCGATAGATAACGCGTTCAATCGTTACTTCATCTACATCAAGATTGAGCAATCGTTTTCGGTTATCAAACACGAGCTTTACCGACGCGCGGTTTGAGCGTCCTACTTCGGGGGAACCGTTCCAGATGAGGTCCTCGGTGCGCTTCCCGCGCATACTCTTGATGGACTGCTCGCCGAGTACAAAGCGAAATGCTTCGGCGGTATTGCTCTTCCCGCTTCCGTTTGGCCCCACGATGCCCGTGATGGGCGTGTTGAAAGAGAGTTCGGTCTTCTTGGCGAACGATTTGAAACCGATGAGTTCTAGGCTTTTGAGATACATAGTTGTTTGTCATTCCAGCGCTGTGCCCTCCGTAGCTTCTTAGCGAAGGAGGGAGGCTGGAATCCAAGTTCATGGAAAAAGACAGGTAAAGTATAGCTTTTTCAATGCAATAAAAAAAGCGCCGTAGATTACAGCGCTTTACCTGGATTCGTTGCCTCAGCCTGAAGTTACAAATTTTCCCCCGTTTGAACGCGGAGAACATCTATCATCGGACCGGCTTTACGTGTGCTCTCGACGAGCCACCGCTCCCACAGTTCGGGGGTGCAGACGTTCGTCATGTCGAGATTGGCGATTTCTGGGAGCTGCTTCTTGAGTTCGGGTATTACCTTTTCTCTTGTGAAGGTTACCAGTACTTCATAAGCGAAGTCCCCCCACAGACCAAACATGTGTCGGCGAGACTAAGAAGGTCAGACATCTTAAATTCAGAGTCCGCGGCGTTAACCCCGATCGCAATATCGATATAAATCAGGTTGAGGATGAGCCGTGTGGGGAAAGATCGTACAGGAGGTTTCATTTCATTAACTACTTTCTCATGGGCCTCGGAAACATATCCGTATGGCAATGCTTTTGTTGTGGTGAACTAATGCGAACGACATCCGCCGCCCGCTTCACCTCACCGCACACTACAACGAAAAACAGCAAACTTTTCAAATTACCCCAAGTAACACCGATAGGCGCTACTTGGAGTAATTAGCGAATGAGCGCTAGATAGGCTTTTTGAGATTGAACCGAAGAAGGAGCTCGGCTTCATTGGTGATGTGTGTCATAACACCGTATCGCACATAGCGCCCTACTTCAAAAAAGTTTGAGATGAAATCGACTTCATCCGCACACGAGAATGGATGAATGTAGACTGACTTTTGACATTGAAAGAAACCGAGGGCAAGGAGTTTGTCTCGGAGAGAAAGTCGAGCGGTCTTGTACTTCTCGGGGATATCAAAGATTACCATGTGCCAGAGCCCATCCCACACTTCGGGAACCTTGACTTCCATTCTGCTGAAATTGAATGTGATAACGCGCTTCTTCCCTTTTTCGGTTAAGACAGCCGTTATCGTACCATCCTCGTTTTCGGTCATGGAAACTAAACGGTCTGTGTAGAACTCACGGATAATTCGCGAGAGGTATGTACGCTCAACATCTTTCCACTCATCCGCAAGTTCTCCCAAAATACGAAACTGTTTTGGAAGCGTACCAGCAAAGGAAAGTGCGACACCCGCCTGAAGTAGCAAAAGAATCTTCATTTTTGTCGGGCTATAGATTCGTTTCGCCCCTTTCTTCTTCTTTTTCCTGTCTCGTTGCAGAGATATCACCATGTACGAATTATACCAAGTAACACCGATAGGCACTACTTGGTATAATTATCTTGACAAGTTGATCTGCCAATTGACCCGCGGAAACTATTCCCAGTTTTTGGCTTCAAGTCCGCGCTTCGCTGCTTCTTGCTCGGCTTCCTGCTTTGACTTCCCTTCTCCTTCGGCAACTTTTTCCTTTCCGAGGAAAACGGCTACGGTAAATTTCTTGTCATGATCGGGTCCCTCGGCACTTACGGTTGCATAGGAAGGAGTGACGCCGACAATTTCCTGCGCTTTTTCCTGGAAATGACTTTTCGCGTCAAGCCACATCTTCTTGTGCACAATATCGTCGATGAGTTTGAAAATATGTTTGCTGACAAAAAGCTTGGTCACCTCGTACCCCCCATCAAGATAGAGCGCGCCGATAAACGCTTCAATAGTGTTCGCGAGAATGACCTGACGCGCGCGACCGGTATCTTTGGTCTCTCCGCGGGAAAGCAGAAGAAAGTCATTCATTCCCAATCCCTCCGCCACTCCTGCGAGCGTAACCGCATTCACGAGTGCGGAGCGGTACGAGGTCAGGTCACCTTCGTCCTTGTCGGGGTATTTCCCGTATAGATATTCGGTTACGATAAGCTCCAGCACCGCATCGCCGAGGAACTCAAGACGCTCGTTGTGTTCCATTCCGCTCTTTCGGTTCTCGTTCAAATAAGAACGATGCGTGAAGGCAGTACGCAACAGAGTCTTATCCTTAAAGGTAATACCGAGGTGTTTCTCAAAACTGCTAAAATCCATACGCTTCGCACTCGACACGAATATACCAAGGGGAGACTCGAATGACACGAATAAAATACAACTATTGGATTTTATTCGTGTAATTCGCTCTTAGATTCGTGTCATTAGTGTCGTGTTATTTTTTTAATAATAAATTGATTGCCTTAGTAACAATAGGAAGAATATCTTCGTAAAAATTAAGCTCTAGGATATCTCCTAATTTAAACCATCTCGCGTCATCAAGACCTCCCTTTTTCTCGAGTGTCAGCGATACAAATTTTGCCTCTCCAAGGAAATAATGTACCTGTTTGCGAAGCTTTCCCAACTCGGGGTCGGACGCCACATACTCATTCGAGCCCAGGTCCTCTCCAATAACGATATCAATTCCTATTTCTTCTTTAATTTCACGTATAGTTCCTTCCTCAACCGTTTCGTCGGCAATACTCGGATTATCTCCAATTTTTCCTTTAGAAAGCGTCCAGTGTCCAAAAATATCGTGCACCAGAGCAAGGTATATATCCTTCCCATCGCGAGCGTACACTACCGCGCCACCAAGTCTTTTTATCGGCATCTTCTCAAACGGCACGTCTACTTTCTTTTTGCGGGGAGCCGCTTCCTTGCCCGGCTCACCGAGCTCTTTGTATATGGAACCGAGCACGCCGTTCACAAACTTACCACTATTATCTCCACCGAAGGTCTTGGCGAGTTCAATCGCTTCATTGATGGCGACCTTCGCGGGAACCTCCTCTTTGTCGGCAAACAAAAGCTCAAAAAGCCCAAGACGGAGCACGTTGCGGTCTATCGGTGATATCTTTTCTATCGGCCAATCGGGAGCGGCCTTGCCGATAATACGGTCAAGGTCTTCACGCTTGGAAAGAACGTGCGAAAGGAGCTCGTCCAAGAAATCGGAGTCGGTGAGACCTGGCGCAAATTCGTCAATGTTACGTTTGAGGAGAACCGCGGCACGCTCAACTGGCAACTTTCTAAAATCCCACTCGTAGAGGGTTTGGAGAACGATTGACCTTGCAAGGTGCCTGTTGGCCATAAAGAACTGAATGATGAAGTCAGAATTAGGAAGTATGAGAAAAAACTGTTCACAGTCTTTTCGTGTTTAATTCATACTTCTTAATTCTTACTTCCGCTTTTTGCGCGATCCTTCTGCTTCTTAAGCTTCTTGTCTATCTTCGCCTGTATATCAACAATAACCCGTCCACGGTACTTTCCGCAATGGGGACAAACGCTATGAGAGGGTCTCGGTTTCTTGCAGGAGTCACATACGGAAAAACTCGGCGCCACAAGCTTAAAATGTGAGCGCCTATTATTTCGGTGGGATTTCGTTGACCGCATTCGGACTACCATAACCGCTAGTATATATGGTTTATACAGAAAATCAAGAATACCGTTGGTTCCTGTGTACAAGGGGAAAATGACGCTCTACTTTCGCGGAAATCCCAAATCCCAAATCATAAAATCCAAATCCCAAACAATCTCCAAATTCCAAACATCAAACCAAGACAGCACGAGTTTGAGCTTTTTGAATTTGAGTATTGGAGATTGTTTGGAGATTGGTGTTTGGAAATTGGAATTTTCTTAAGAAGCTTTTTCGATGCACTTCCGACACGCCGTACTCTTGGAGTGCCTCATAATGCTTTCGGGTGCCGTATCCCTTGTGTTCCTCAAAACCGTACTCCGGAAATCGCTTCGCTAACCCGACCATATGCCTATCACGGCGCACCTTCGCGATAACAGAAGCCGTTGCGATGAGTGGTTCGTTTTCATCGCCATCTATAATGCTTTCCTGGAGTTGAAAAACGGCTGGAGCGCGAAGCGTGCCGTCAAGAAGTACGAAGCACTTCGCTGGGTGAACAGCGAGGTTGAATAGCACACGCGCAACCGCCAGATGAAGTGCCTTAGCCATCCCCTGCTGATCAATTGATGACGAATGTACAAATGTCGTACTGAAACGACAACTCCCGCTCTCTGCAAGCGTCTCTATTTTTGAAAGCCAGCGTTCTCTTTCCGCAGACGAGAGTTGTTTTGAGTCGTGAATACCCCGCAGCGCTTTGAGCGTAACCGGGAGTTTCTTCCTCTCCACCAAAAAAGCACCGACACAGAGCGGTCCCGCCAAGGGCCCTCGCCCGACTTCATCAATGCCGACAAGATAGTCAGGAGAAAACTCCGTCATAATAAAAAGTTACTATATGAGTGATGTGCATAGATATCTAGTGAGAAAGATTTATTTGGGACTACAAAGACAGTAGTCTGCACGGGGTTGGGACGGATTGTTGTTACACCAATTTGTATTACCGCTTCCCCAAGTGATACGACAGGATGCACCAAAACCTACGTGCGAAGGATTGGGTGTTTCAAGTTCAGTGACTAAAAGTCCACCGAGAGTATTATCCGCATAATTATAATAACTATATTGAAGATTCTGCGGACCGTTCGGAGTAGGATGCACAGGAATTAACGAAAGAAATCCCTCATCCTTTAATTGCTGCGCCATATTTTTGAAATTATCGGTATGCGCTGGACCACCAGACGGGGGTACATTTGCACCTTCGTTCGGGTGTTTACCATATTTATCATAGTACAATGATAAAGCTTTTTGAACCTGCCCGAGGTCAGAAATTCTTCGTGCATCCCTAGCCTTCATACGAGCCGAGTTGAGGGACGCGAAAACAATACTGGAGAGCATTCCGATAATGGCGATAACAACGAGAAGTTCTATGAGGGTAAATCCTCTTTGAAAATTAGGAGTGTTCATACGTTTGTAAAATTTCATACATTTGTAAAATTATGGGTTACCCCAACAACCAGGCTTCGCGGTGGGGTCACCTGCACCACCACCATACGCATCATATTCACCTGTCGTACCACCACTTCCGGAACAAAGCCATTTGCCGTTGTTGAGCGGAACCATAATTGAATAGTACTTGTCGGAATTCCCCATTCCCTGTGAAAGCCAAAAAAGATAGGTGGGTCCTACGGTGTTTGCCGTTTTCACGTTGGCGACAATCTTATCGCAAATAGCTATTGCTTGTGCCCTATATTTTGCATCAACCGACGCAAAGAAACCCGTGCATGTGGGAACACTTTGGGTTACCCACCCTTTATTCATTGTGTCGTAGCTTCCCGTGTCGTCATACACAAGTTCAAGAATATTCCTCAGCTCCCTAACTTCTGCCCTAATGGTCGCGTCCTTTCCCTTTAGCCGAGCCGAATTGAGGGACGCAAACACAATACTGGAGAGCATTCCAATGATTGCGATAACGACAAGAAGTTCTATGAGGGTGAACCCGCGTTTATGAAAATATGAGTGCATGATTTTTGAGATAGGGTCTTGTCCTAAAGTATACCACGCCTTTTTGATTGTTTAGCGAGTGGGGAAAAAGTATACTAGCGGTATGTCGTATATACCCCTCAATGTGCATAGTCATTATAGCCTGCTTTCGGCTCTGCCGAAGATTCCCGACCTAGTGGCGCATGGAAAAAAGCTTGGACTCACTTCCCTCGCCCTTACCGACAACGGCAACCTGTATGGAGCGATAGAGTTCTACAAGGAATGTAAAAGCGCGGGGATAAAACCGATTATCGGCATCCATGCCTATATGGCGATTCGCACACGGCTGGACAAGCAATCCGGTGTGGATAACCGCCGTCATCGGCTCATCCTGCTCGCCAAAAATGAAACGGGGTATCGCAACCTTTTGAAGCTTGCAAGCCGTGCCAGTCTTGAGGGTTTCTACTACAAACCACGCATTGACCGAGAAATCCTTAGCGAACACGCGGAAGGACTCATCGCCATCGCCCCGGCTTTTGATGCCGACATCCAAAGCTTTATTGCCACAACAGACGACGAGTCTGCCCTCGCTCGTCTTAAGTACTATCAAGACCTATTCGGAAAGGATGGTTTTTATTTTGAAATAAGCCGGCACCCCGAGATAGAGGGACACGACGAGCTGATGAGAAAAGTGGTTGCGTTCGCACAGAAGCACTCGGTGCCACTCGTCGCCTCGCAGGAGGTTTACTACCTTTTCCCCGAAGAAAAGAAAGCGCGCGAAACGCTTCTCCTCGTAAACTCGCAGGGCGAGCCGAAAGATTTACGCACGGACGATTCCGATTTCTCGTTCCTTCCGCCTGAAAAAGTTGCGGAGCTTTTTGCCGACATTCCGGAAGCAATCGCGAACACGAGCAAAATCGCGGACGCCTGCAACCTTGAACTTACGCTCGGCAAGTGGGTCTTCCCCGACTACAAAACGAAAAACGGTGAGAGCTACGACGACGAACTTCAGGAAATGGTGACGTCGGGCATAGTGCGAAGGAAGATGATGCAAACACCGGAGCTTGAAAAACGCGTTGCCTATGAACTTGGCGTTATTAAGGCCAAAGGCTACGCCCCCTACTTCCTTGTGGTCGCCGACCTTCTGCGCTTCGCGCACGAACAGGGTATTCTCACGACCATTAGAGGATCGGTCGCAGGCTCTATGGTGACCTACCTTGCCGGTATTACAAACGTTGACCCATTTGAATACAAACTTCCCTTTGAACGCTTCCTGAACCCCGAACGCCCTTCTGCCCCCGATATTGATATGGACTACGCCGATAATAGGCGCGACGAAATGATTGAGTACGCGAAGCAAAAGTACGGAGCGAACAAAGTGGCGCAGATTGGAACGTTCGGCACTATGATGGCGCGCGGAAGCGTGCGTGACATCGCCCGCGCTATGGGATTTGAATACTCCCTCGGCGACCGTATCGCGAAACTCATCCCCTTCGGTTCGCAGGGTTTCCCGATGTCCATTGACCGCGCGCTTGAGCTTGTCCCCGAACTCGCGAAACTCTACAAGGACGACGAGGACACAAAAACCGTCATAGATATGGCGAAGAAAATTGAAGGGTGCGCCCGCCATATCAGCGTACACGCCGCGGGTGTCGTGATTGCCCCGACCGCGCTTACCGATTTCGTCCCGCTCCAACTGGACCCTAAAGGCGGAAAACTCATCACCCAGTATGATATGCACGCGGTTGAAGACGCGGGACTCCTCAAGTTTGATTTTCTCGGCATCAAAAACCTCTCCATCCTCGCGGACGCGGTCGTGCTCGTGAAGAAGATTGAGGGAACGGTGGTTGATATTGAAAATGTCCCACTCGCCGACAAAAAGACATTTGATATGCTCGCGCTCGGCGAAACGGGCGGACTGTTCCAACTTAACGGCGCAGGTATGACTCGCTACCTCAAAGAACTGCGTCCATCTTCCATTCACGACATCAACGCAATGGTCGCCCTCTACCGCCCTGGCCCCATGGAATCAATTCCGCAATACATCGAGCGCAAGCATAAGCCGGGACTCGTACAGTATCTGGACCCGCGCCTTCGAGAGATTCTCGCCGATTCCTACGGCGTTATCACCTATCAAGACGATGTGCTACTCATTTCCATCAAACTCGCCGGATACAGCTGGCTTGAGGCCGATAAGCTTCGAAAGGCTATGGGGAAAAAGATTCCCGTAGAAATGGAAGCACAAAAAGAAAAACTCCTCGCAGGTTTTATCAAAAACGGACTGACCAAAGAAAAATCAGCGAAACTCTGGAGCTTGATTGAGCCATTCGCCGCATACGGCTTTGGAAAAGCCCACGCCGCAAGCTATGGCCGTGTTGCCTACCAAACCGCATATATGAAAGCCAACTTCCCCGCTATCTATATGTCGGCGGTACTCACCGCCGAATCGGGAGATGTGGAAAAAGTGGGTGAAATTATTCACGAGTGCAAACGAATGGAGATTCCGGTACTCCCACCTTCCATTAACGAAAGCTACTCTGCTTTTACAGTAGTAAAAGCTCAACTGACAACTGACAACTTACAACTGACAACTCCTGATTCGGCAGACCGAATCAGGTTCGGCCTCATGACCATCAAAAACTTCGGAGAAGGTATCTCACACACCATCATCAAAGAGCGAAAAGAACACGGGGTATTCAAATCGCTTTCCGATTTTCTTGAACGCGTTAACGACCGCAACCTCAACAAGAAATCCCTGGAAGCTCTTATCAAGGCCGGCGCACTGGATGAGTTCGGAGAGCGAGGACAAATGCTCGCGAATATTGAACTCCTGCTTGAACAAAGCAAGCAAAGTGGGAAAGGTCCCGCAGGTCAGGACTCATTATTCGGCGGCATGGGAAGCACGATTGCGATGCCATCGCTCAAACTCCTAGAAGCCGTACCTGCAACAATGGAAGAAAAGCTCGCGTGGGAGAAGGAATTGCTTGGTCTCTATATCTCGGGACATCCGCTTGATAAGTTTCGAGAGGTCTTGGAGAAACGCGAATTCACCATCGCGCGCGTGAAGGAAGAAATGCGCGAAGGTATGACCGTCGTCATCGGCGGGATTGTTGAAGAAGTAAAACCCATTATTACCAAAAAGAACGACACGATGGCGTTCCTGCGCGTCGCCGACTTCACCTCTACCCTTGAAGTTGTCGTGTTCCCAAAAGTCTACGAGGAATTCAAAAAGCTCCTATCTTCCGAAAGCTGTATCGCAATCAAGGGCCGTTATTCAACCCGAAACGGCACCTCCTCGCTCATCGCGGAAAAAGTAAAGGAGCTTAAATAGGCTTTAGGCAAGAAGGCTCTAGGAACTCCTAGACGACTTTCTTGTTTGAGCCTAGTGCCTAACGCCTAGCGCCTTTGGGCTGATTTTGTTATGATTTCACGTATGTCAGAGAATGAACACCTATCGCATATTCGCCACTCGCTCGCCCACCTCCTCGCTTCGTCGGTACGGGAGCTGTACCCGGGTGCCAAGAATGCTATTGGCCCATCGGTAGACGACGGTTTCTACCAGGACTTCGAACTTCCTCACCCTATCTCAGACAAGGAGCTAACCGCAATTGAGAACAAGATGCGGGAAAAGGTCAAAGGTTGGAAACAGTTTGAACGTAAAGAAGTAACACCCGAAGAAGCAAAGAAAGAATTCGCGTGGAACGAATACAAGACAGAGCTCATAGAGGAGTTCTCAAAAGACGGTAAGACGCTTACCTTTTACACCGTGGGCGATTTTGTCGACCTATGTAAGGGAGGACATGTTGAGAGCCCAGCCAAAGAAATTCCTTCGGGTTCATGGAAACTGGACCGCGTCGCGGGAGCATACTGGCGAGGCGACGAAAAGAACAAAATGCTGACACGTATTTACGGACTTGCGTTTGAAACCAGAGAAGCACTTGAAGCGTACACAAAGCAGCGCGAGGAAGCCGAAAAGCGCGACCACAAGAAGCTGGGGAAGGAATTGGGGCTTTTTATGTTCCACGAGACTGCACCAGGTATGCCCTATTGGCTCCCAAAGGGTCTTATCCTCTACAATGAGTTGGTAGATTTTTGGCGAAAGGAACACCGTTTGCATGGATACAAGGAGATCGCGAGTCCTTTGGTGAACAAAGCTGAACTTTGGAAGATATCAGGACACTGGGACCACTACCAGGAGGACATGTTTATCGCGAATATGGGAGAGAATGAGGTGTATGGAGTCAAGCCAATGAATTGTCCGAACGCGATGATTGTCTTTCAGTCTCTACAGGTAAGTTACAAAGACTTGCCACTGCGTCTTTCAGATACGGACAGGCTTCATCGTTATGAACGTTCGGGGACACTTAACGGACTCCTTCGTTGTCGTTCGTTCCAACAAGACGATTCACACAATTATATTTCAGAAGGCATGATAGCGTCGGAGTACGCCCACATTTTTGACGTATGCAAGAAGTTCTATGGAATCTTTGATCTAAGCTATTCTTTCCGTCTTGGTACCAGACCGGAGAAGTTTCTTGGGGATAAAGCTACCTGGGACAGGGCTGAACGGTCACTTCACGATATTCTCAAAGTATCTGGGGTGTCCTACACCGTGGCCGAAGGCGACGGTGCCTTTTATGGGCCAAAAGTAGACATCTTGATGAAGGATTCTCTCGGTCGAGACTGGCAGATGGGTACCGTGCAACTAGACTTCCAGCAACCCTTACGTTTTGGTCTTGAATACACCGACAAAGATGGAAAGAAAAAGACGCCCGTTGTAGTACATCGTGTCATTTATGGTTCTCTAGAACGTTTTATCGGCATCCTTACTGAACACACCGCCGGTGCCTTTCCCCTTTGGCTTTCGCCGGTGCAGGTCAAGATTCTTCCCGTTGGCGAGAAGTTTATGGACTACGCGAAGTCTGTACACAAAGCCCTCACGGATGCGGAAATCCGTTCGGAACTGGACGAGTCCAACGAAACGCTGGGCAAAAAAGTACGAGGCGCAAAGGTAGAAAAAGCCCCGTACTGGATAGTGGTCGGCGCCAAAGAAGAAGCCGAAAAAACCGTCACCCTTGAAAGCCGAACCGGCAGTAAGGATACGCTCCCGCTCGCGGAGCTGTCTTCACGACTTACAAAAGAAATTAAGGAAAAGAGTTAAAAAAAGAAGGTCGGTCCCGGTGAAGAGACCGACCTTTGCGCAACGCACTATTTATGCGTTGCAGACCAGGAACGAAATACCTGACACTTCTATCCTCTCGGCGACAATACCCGACTTCCCAAGGCGACTTTGCCCTTCGGCAGAATCCTCTTTGACAAGCATAAGCCCATCACCCAAAGGTTTCGTATCAGCCTTTTCCGCTACAGCCTGCTTAGCCACAGCGATTACTATGGCTCTGAATTTATTTACAAGTGTCATAACGTACTCGACAGAGAAAGATACTATACTAATCAGATTTTGTCAATCATCGCTTTTTTGAGCAACAAATGCACCTTCTTCAGACCTTGAAAATCATCTATAAACGCATTAATGTTAACCCTGCCGGCACGAGAAGGTTTCTCATACGCGTCATACTCAGTCGCGTATACCGCGGTCCCAAAGTCAATCACGTATGGTTTCCCATCTGCCGTTCCTATCATAATGTTGCCGGCGTGAAGATCCCGATGATATATTCCTTTCTCATGCATCTTCTGCACAAAGCTCTCAAGTTTTTCCCAGAAACTATCTTCTTCATATGATGCAGGGATTTCTTCAAATCCATTGATAACATGTTCTAAGCTCACCGCAGGAAGTCGTTCCATGATCAAGGCACTAACCTTCTTTGGCATCCCGCTTGAGTCCGAGCCAATCTTTTCCATAGAATAATAGGGCTTTGGCACCCCAACATCTCTTGCGATTTCCTGTAAATCGGAAAGGAATTCTGCCTCTATATACGCACTATTGTAAAAGGGTGAACCGACTCGTTCTTGCGAGATGGTGCCGTAGTTTCTATCGTCACTCATTACTTTGACACAGACCTTCTCATTCGCCTCCAGCCCATGAACCTCTGCAAGGGACCCCTTTCCAATAAGCCGTTCTGGCTCCTCAAGCAAAGTCTCCACATATGAAATAAATCTTTCTTTGACAACAACATCCGCCACTTCACTCTCAGAAGAAGCCTTGACGATATCAAATGAAAGTTCGTGAGACATAGTTAAATATCGAGCGTCGCTTTTGTCGCGTTGGATTGAATGAAGCTCTTGCGTGCCGGCACATCCTCGCCCATCAAGATATCAAAGACTTTGTCGGCATCCTGCGCGTCTTCTACGGTCACCTGCTTTAGGACGCGGTGTTCGGGGTCCATCGTAGTCTCCCAGAGTTCATCAGGGTTCATTTCTCCAAGACCTTTGTAGCGCTGGATGGAAACTTTGGTTGATTTCGGCTTGCCCTGCGTAGCCTTTGGCGAAGCAGGGGCTTCCACTTCTTCTGTTTCCTGTCCTTCCTCCGCCTCCTCTTCGGCGTCTTTTACCTCAATTCCCTCTTTCTTCAAAAAGGTGTTTTTCTCCTCGTCCGAGTAGAAATAGTAAAACTCTTTACCACGTTTCACTTTGTACAGTGGCGGTTGCGCGATATAGATAAACCCTCCGTCAATGAGCTGTCTGAAATAGCGGAAAAAGAGTGTGAGAAGGAGTGTTCTAATATGCGCGCCGTCAACGTCGGCATCGGTCGCGATGATAACTTTGTGGTAACGAAGTCTGGAAACATCAAACGAATCGGAAATACCGGTACCAAGCGCAATAACGAGCGCTTTGATTTCGGCAAAGGCAAGTATCTTATCGAGCCTTGCGCGTTCAACGTTCAGTACTTTTCCGCGAAGCGGAAGGATGGCCTGCGTCCTGCGGTCGCGTCCTTGCTTCGCGCTACCCCCTGCCGAATCTCCCTCCACAATAAAGACTTCCGCTTCTTCGGCACTTTTAGTTTCGCAATCGGCAAGCTTACCCGGCAAGGTCATTCCCTCAAGCGCGCCTTTGCGTAGCACCGAGTCTTTCGCGGCCTTGGCCGCTTTGCGTGCCTTGAGCGCCAAGATAACTTTGCTCACCATCGCTCTCGCGTCGTCGGGATTTTCCTCAAGAAACGCTGTGAAGAACTCTCCGAAAACCGTCGCAACGGCAGACTGCGCCTCTACACTACCGAGTTTGGCTTTGGTCTGACCTTCAAATTGGATTTCACGGAGTTTAACCGAAATAACTGCCGTAAGTCCTTCCAGAACGTCCTCGCCAGTGAAGTTTTCCTCGCTTTCCTTGATGTATTCGTTCTTGCGGGCGTAGGAATTGAGCGTTCTCGTAAGTGCTGTCTTGAAACCGGTGACATGTGTTCCACCATCGGGTGTGTGGATATTGTTCGCAAACGGCATCACTCGCGAAGAAATATCGTCCACATACTGCAGGGCAATCTCAACGGATTCCACACCCTCTACTTTTTTCTCCACGTAGAAAATGCTCTTGTGAATAGATTTGAAGTGCTCATTGTAATGCTTGACGAGCGAAAGGAGTCCTCCTTCAAAATAGAAGGTGTGTGAGGGTACTTCAAGTCCGAGTTCACGCAGATAAAATACATCCGCCGTGTCAACTTCGGGAAGAGCTCGCGCGTCAATCACCGAGATACGCAAACCTTTCACAAGATACGCCTGCTGACGCATATGGGTGACCACTCGGTCAAAATTGAACTCCACTCCCTCTTTAAAGATTTCCTTGTCAGGCTCAAAAGTCACAAGGGTGCCATGAAGATCGCTCTTGCCTATTTTCTTGACGAGCGCTTTGCGCTTGCCTTGCTTGTACTCCTGCATAAAGACGCCACCGTCGCGATGCACTACAACTTCCAAATAGATGGAGAGTGCGTTTACGACTGATGCACCCACTCCGTGCAGACCTCCGGACACCTTGTACCCTTCGCCACCGAACTTTCCTCCGGCGTGGAGGGTGGTCATAATGGTTTCAAGAGCAGAGACTTTCGTTGACTTGTGCGTATCCACGGGAATACCTCGGCCGTTGTCCACCACGCGCACTCGGTTATTCGGCAAGAGCGCCACCTCAATATCGGTACAAAAACCACCCATCGCCTCATCGCGTGAGTTGTCAAAGATTTCAGTAATCAGGTGATGGAGACCATCGGGACCGGTCGTACCGATATACATTCCAGGGCGCTTACGTACCGGTTCCAAACCTTCAAGAACGGTAATAGAAGAGGCGTCGTACTGCGCTACTTTCTCCTTTTTTTCTTCCTTATTTTTAGCCATAGTTGGAGATAGACATTAAAAAAACACCACTGCTTAGAGTAGCTTCATTCTATCAAAATAGCCTTACAAAAGAAAGCTATTTTTAACCCCACAATGGGGACAAACTTATCCCCATACCCACGCTTCAAAACACTAGTATTCGCTCTTATTTGTAATTTACATTCCGACAAAATTACCACTTATCAGCGGTCGCTGATAAGTGGTAATGATATTTAGTGCCTTGTGATCTCCAGCCCGAAATGTTTGCGCAGCCATCCATCGTTTTCAATATATTCGGCAATGATGTAGAGAATCTCAACCCCAATATGATAATCGGCCTTAAGTAGCGAAAGAAAATCTTCGCAGTCATGCGGATAGACCCACACACTATGGTGCAGATGTACAAACCCAACACTCTGAAGCGTCCACCGAAGTAATTCCCGAACCTTCTTTCTTTTCTCTTTTATATCAAAACTGACCAGTCTCCACTTCCCATCCCACTTTTCGGGCTTTGAGAGCTGGTAATCCGCACGTTCTATTTCTGAAATCCGCTTTTCACCAACCTTGGTTAGTGTGATAAAACCTTTCTTGTCCACTATAACAAATCCTGATTTCTCCAACAGCTCTACTGAACGACTCACCGTAAATCGAAAAGGGCGTTTCGTCTTTATCCATCCAAACTCCTCCAACACGCGCAATGTATTAGGGGCGACCAGCGCCATAGAAAGTCCTCCTGCCGCTACGATCGCATAGAGTACTGCTTTTTGCACTACAGCAATTCTACTCTTCCGTTCCTTCTTCTTCTTTAGTCCCTTAACCTGACTTGCTCGCATGTTCTCACTTTACCACATATCAGCGACCGCTGATATGTGGTAACTATGAGCTTCTATGTATCCTGAGTACGCAGGTGACCTGTAAGTCGCACGCGAAAAGTATTAGCGAGTTTGATGGCTAGCGGACTTCCCAGCCGTTTAATTTGAGTGCGCTGTAGACCTTTTCCATGCTGGCGTTCACTTCCTCGTCGGAGAGGGTTCGGTCGAAGGATTGAAAGACGAGGCGGAATGCGAGGGATTTTTTGCCGTCTTTTAAAAACTCGTCAAAAAGCTCAGGGCCACGAACGACAAGCTGACCAGCGTTTTCTTTAATTGCTTTTGCAACCGAATCTGCGGAAGGAAAAACATCCCCCGCCTCCGAAGACGGAGGTACCCCCTTTGCTAAGGGGGATACAAACAGCGCCACGTCGCGAACAATAAATGGATACAGCGAAAACGGAGCAAACTTCACGTTGCGCGAAGGGAAAACAGAAATATCCCATTTTTTTGGTTCAGAAAGCCCATCAAGGACCTGATTTAGAGTACACTCAAATACTCCGTCTTTCATTTCTCCGGTAAGGGTTACACAGAGCTCCTTCCCAAGGAGTTCTACCACTCCAGTAAGTTCGCCTGCAATCTTCTTCTTCGGTCCTCCGTAGCCAATCGCAAGTGAGGTAACTTCCCCGCTCGTAGGCTTGCCCGCCGAAGCCTCGGCGAAGGCGGGAAAGATGCGACCAATCTCAAAAATACGCGTTTCGGATGTTCCGAGTAGCGGAGCGTTTAGTGCATTCATTTTAAGCGCTTTCTCAAAATTACCGCGTAGGTTCGCTCGCGCGTACTTCTTGTCCTCCGCAAGTGGCTTTAAAATAGCAATCTCGCCGGTATCTGAAAAAGAAGACGTCTGTATCTCCGAAAAGCCAGCGTTTACCAGAATTTCGCGGATTTTCCACTCGTAGTAAAAGGACGTGGGAATTTCCGTGACTCCTCCCGCTTGAGGAACAACTGCAAGAATCTTGTCATAACCAATAATCCGACCGACTTCTTCCACGATGTCTTCGAAAATTACTAAATCAAGACGCTCGGGTGGAATATGCGCCAGAAGCTTCTCGCCTTCTTTATTACAGGAAATACCCAATCGGCGGAGGACATCAACAATCTCAGGCTCGGAAAGTGCTACACCGAGTTTCCGCGAAATGAGCTCCGTGTCTACCTCGAGAGTTCGTGCATGGACTTCTTCAAATGAAACTATTTCTCGCTTCCCTATTCTCACACCCTCGGCGCCCGTGATTGATTCTATAAGTAAGGCAAGCCGGTCAATCCCTTCTTCGCCGAGGAGCGGAGAAAGCCGATTCTCGAAACGCTTTGACGCTTCGGTTTTGATGCCAGTCGAGGTTGCGGTGCGACGGATATAAGAAGGGTTCCAATTGGCCGCTTCCAAGATAAGGTTTTTGGTCGCCTCGTCTACTTCTGCACGTTTCCCTCCTTTGATTCCCGCAAGTGAAAGCGGCCCTTCGTCATCGGCAATCACCAGTTCATTATTGTTGAGTTCCACCCGCTTGTTATCAAGGGTCACCATTACCTCACCCTTTCGTGCAAAACGAACCACAAGCCCGCCCTTCACCTTGTCCGCGTCAAAGGCATGAAGTGGCCGTCCGATATCAAACATCACATAGTTTGTAGCATCAACGATATTATTGATTGAACGCTGGCCGATAGACTCGAGTGCCTCTTTAAGCCACGCGGGAGACTCCCCAACCTTAACATTTTCCATGCTCCGTGCGACAAATTTCGTACAAAGCTCCGGTTCATCAATCCGAACATCGACAGAAATCACGTCTGGAGATTCCACAATTTTCTTTTCTTCCCGATTTTTGAGAGGTACATTCAAAATCGCAGAAACTTCCCGTGCAATACCGCGGTGCGAAAGCGCGTAGCAGGCTCTGTCTGGAAGAACTTTAACATCCAAAACAGTATCGTTGCCGACATGCTCAACACTCTCGATTTCGGCAAATGAAAAAGTAATCCGATCTGAAAGCTCCTCCGATGTTGGAAGTTTTTCATCAAAATATGACTGCAACCATTTATAAGAAACTTTCATGTTTTAAATACCTAGATTTTTAAAAGTCTCTTTCTCCCATGCAAGAAATTTGCGGCGTATTTCCCCCGGATTTTTTAAATCAGATTTTAGTGCACAAGCACTATCAAGCATGTCCTTCTGCCAATCTATTCTTGAATCGAGTAGAGAAATCAACCGATCTAACTCGCTCACAGCACTAGAATCTCTTTGGTAAACAGCCAAATATGCTATTGCCTGCTGTGTATATAAATCCTTATCGTTCCTTACTGATTTAATTGTCTCACTAACGTTTTTAGTTTGTAGGAAAGGCATAGCCTCTTTTTTTATTTTATCTTCCAATTCTGGAATTAAGTTAGGAACATCTGCATCCCAACTTCCCCCAATTCTAAACCCCGTATTGAAAACAAAATGTGAAGCGGGAATAAAACTAAGTTGTATAAAAACATGTACATAAAATTTCCTAGGATTGCTTGAGGTATCAAAAAAAATACCACGAAGTACACCATCAACGGGTTGTGAAAACAGTAGCTGCCCCTTGGAAGAAAAATTCGGAAAATTCGGGAGTAATTTTTCGATTATTCCATTCAGTTCTTTTTTAGTCATTTTAGAATTGGTTTACAAGACGCAAGTCTCCGTTATAAAACATACGGACGTCGGGGATGCCGGTTTTGAGCATTACGAGGCGGTCTATTCCACATCCGAACGCGAAACCGGAGTACTCCTTAGGGTCAATGCCAGAAGCGCGGAGGACATTGGGGTGCATGAGGCCTGAGCCGAGCACTTCAAGCCATTTCCCTTTCCATTTCATATCAACCTCGGCGGAGGGCTCGGTAAAGGCGAAGAAACTTGGGCGGAAGCGGATTTCAATTTCTGGTCCGAAAAACTTTTTCAAGAAGAACTCAAGTGTTCCCTTGAGGTGTGCAAGGCTTACATTTTTATCGATATATAGACCTTCAAGTTGAAAAAACTGCGCTTCGTGGGTGGCATCCGTTGCTTCGTTTCGGAACACCTTTCCGGGCACCACGATTTTGTACGGGGGTTTGATGCCCAGCTTTACCTTGTTTTCAACATAACGTATCTGCACGGGAGAAGTATGCGTTCGGAGGACGGGTCTCTCGCTTCTTTCCCCGTTTTCTTCCTTTTGAATTTGGATATTAGAATTTGTTTCGGATTTCGGATTTCGGATTTCGGATTTCACATTTTTGGTCTTCACCCAAAAGGTATCCTGCATATCCCTCGCAGGATGGTCGTTTGGGATATTGAGCGCGTCAAAGTTGTACCATTCGGTTTCCAGTTCGGGACCAACCGCAATCGCGAAGCCAAGCTCCTCAAAAATAGAGCGTATATCAAAAATAGCCTGTGAAATGGGGTGAATGTGTCCTTGTGCCTCTTTACTTTCCATGCGCTCTATTTAAGCACAAAAGACCGCTCTTTGGAACGGGTTTAAACACCACCACCCCCAAACCCCTCCTTAACTGAGGAGGGGAAGAAATCCCTCCTGCCAAAGACGGCAGTACTCCCTTTAGGAAAGGGAGAATTAAGATGGAGCCGCCTCCCAGATTTGAACTGGGGACATCCACTTTACAAAAGTGGCGCTCTACCAACTGAGCTAAGGCGGCGTGATGGTATCCAAGAACTTTCTTCCTTGTCCGGACTTCAGGAAGTGTTCCCGTTTGATTGCAGAAGTTTTATCATGGAACACTTCGTTATACAACAGGATAAACGGTCCGTTTGATTTTGTAAATTTATTACAGCCCGTATTATGTTCCTGCAATCTCTCTTGCGGAGATTTAGAAGTATACCCCACATAACGTTTTTCGTTGCGCAAGCTTCTTAAAACATAGACAGAAAACATGTCGATGGTACTACCCCAGCCGGAGGCTGGTCCGCCTCCGGCGGAAACTGAGCTAAGGCGGCACATTTCAACCGGCAACAATACTACAACGAACCCGGGCGTGAAGAATCTCCCTCCGTCTTCTCAAGTACACTCTTGAGGTGTACCGACACGTCTACCGTGCCCTTACGCACCTGCGTACGTCTTCCGCGGAGGTACCTATTGAGACGCAGAGCAAAGGCATGCATCAGTGCGTCAAAGAAAAGGTGTGCGTTATGGACGGTCGTCTTGGTCCAGACGGTTGAAACATGCACGGCGGTCGTCGCGCAGTCCTTGCAGGTCGCAGTTCCGCGCGTAAACAGGTCCTGCACCATGGGGTCACCTTTCGCGCGAAGGTGGCGAAGCGGCGTATTCGCGTTTCGGGTAAGCTCAAAGACCTTCAGACCAAAGAGGGTGAGGAGGCCAATGAGCGAAAATCCGAACAGGGTCACGGACCACATAGATATAGATTATGAACGATTACTTGTTGAATACCGCGCGAAGCGGGCCACCTCAATCTTCTCACCAAATTTCTGTATGGCGTTTTCAATAAGATTTTTGATGGTTTGGTCGGGATTCTTGATAAACGGCTGTTCAAGCAAAATCTTCTCGGCAAAATAAGAATTCATTTTCCCTTCAAGAATCTTCTCTTGCATCTCCTTCGGCTTTCCTTCCACTTCTTTCATAAGCACTTCTTTTGCTCGTTCAAGTGTTTCGACGCTGATATCCTCACGTCTGACGAACTCCGGCTTGGAAGCGGCGACATGCATTGCGATATCGTAGGCGAGCGCCCTAAAGGCTTCATTTCCCGAAACAAAATCGGTCTCGGAGGCAAGCTCAAGAAGTACGCCAACAGTTCCTCCGTGGTGAATATAGGATGCGACAGTACCCGCACCGAGAGTGCGGTCGGCTTTTTTGACGGCGGCGTCGGCTCCTTTTCGCTGGAGAATAACTTTGGCCTTTTCTATATCGCCTTTTGACTCTTCAAGCGCTTTACGGCAGAGCATGACCGATACGCCAGTTTCGTCGCGCAATTTTTTGATTAATTCGGTAGTAACCATAGCGTTTAGCGTTTAGCGTTTAGCGCTTAGAAAAAGACACGGGGGTTCTTGTCCCATATCCTATCACTAATCGCTAAACGCTAACCGCTTCTTTAGACTTCCCCGCCTCGTAAGCCGCAACAATGCGGTCTATGAAGTAGGCAATGCTCGCGCGAGACGCATCGTTACCGGGAATAACAAAATCAACTTTTGAGAAGTCACAGTCGGAACTTGCAAGCGCAATAACAGGAACACCTTCCTTCTTCGCTTCGGTCACGGCAATATGCTCCTTTCCCGGGTCAATGACAAACATCGCTCCCGGCATACCTTTAAGTGGTACGAGCCCGCCGAACATCAGCTCAAGCTTCACGACCTCTCGGTCAATGAGGAGTCGCTCTTTCTTCGTATACTTTGCAAGCTCTCCTTTTTCGCTCTTTGAGACAAGGTCGAGCATCTTATCAATACGAGCGCGAATGTTCGCGAAGTTGGTGAGACTGCCTCCAATCCATCGTCCGAAAACGGCGGGCATACCGAGCTTCGCGGCACCGGCTTTCACCACATCACGTGCCTCGTTCTTACCTCCCACAAAAAGAAGGGTCTTACCCTCTTTTGCAAGAGCTCGTACAAACTCTTCGGCCTTTTGGAGAGATGCTTTGGTCTTTTCAAGGTCAAAAATTTCAACGCCACTCTTGGCGCCGAAAATATAGGGGGAAGTTGTGGGATGGTGCCTTGAGCGACGGTAACCGAAATGAGCACCCGCGCTAAACAGGGTGTCGATAATAGGGTCGCTACTGGTTACTTTTCCTTCATTCATGAAATAGGAGTGTACCAAATAAGCTCTGGAGACGCAACTTTCTTAAAATCCTAAGCACTAAACTCTAAATCCTAAACAAATTAGAAATACCAAGCACAGAAATACAGAGGTGGAGTTAACGTTCAAAATGTATGTCTTATCTAGGGTTTCGGGTTTAGAATTTAGGACGTAACTGCGGATTGCTCCACAGACGCAGTTTCAAGTGCCTCAAGTATCGGGTCCAAATTACCGGCAAAAATAGCTGGAATGTTGTGCCACGACTCCTTGATGCGATGGTCGGTAATGCGATCCTGCAATATGTTGTAGGTACGGATCTTCTCGGAGCGATCGGCGGTACCAATCTGGTCTTTCCGCACACCGGCGTACTTTGTTGCCTCTTCTTCCTCCTTCTTTTGTTCCAGTTTTGACATAAGGATTCCCATCGCCTTTTCTCGGTTTCGCCCCTGACTTCGCTCCGAAGTACAGCGCACGACAATACCAGTTGGCTTGTGTGTCAGACGCACGGCGGTCTCAACTTTGTTGACGTTTTGTCCGCCCGCACCACCCGAACGTGAGAACTCAATCTCAATATCGGTAGAAGGGACTTCAAGGTTTGTTTTCTTACGAATAGGAAGAATGGCGACCGAGGCGGTTGAGGTGTGCACGCGCCCCGACTTTTCGGTGTTGGGCACACGCTGAATACGGTGCACTCCGGTTTCAAAGCGAAGAATTTTGTAGCACCCTTTGCCTCCTATTTCAAACGACGCTTCTTTGTATCCGCCGATTGACGTACTGGATTCGTCCATCGTAATAAACGACCAGCCCTTTTTCTGAGCGTACGCTTTGTACATATCGGCAAGTTTATATGCAAAGAGTGCCGCTTCTTCCCCACCTACTCCCGCGCGTACTTCAAGCACGAGTTCGTCCGGAAATGCCTCCTCTTCCTCCCCTTCCTTGAGCAGACTGTCCATCTGCGCACGCAGTGTCGTCTTTTGCGCTTCCAAATCGGTCAGTTCTTTTTTGGCGAGCTCACCCATCGTAGGGTCGCTCTTAAGGAGTCCCTGTATTTCTTCCTCTTCCTTTAGGAGACGTTCAAAACTCTCCGCGAGATAGGCGGTCTTGTGATTTTTCTTGTATTTATCTAAATCCATAAAAAAAGACACTAGGAGGCTAGGCACTTAACCACTAGGGAAAACCTAGAGCCTGAAGCCTAGTTCCTAGTGCCTGCAACCTTACGCCTTCTTGGCTGTCTTCTTGGCCGCGCTTTTTGCCTGCTTTGCCTTGAAACGGTCAATGCGTCCCGCAGTATCAACAATCTTGTCCGCGCCCGTGTAAAACGGGTGGCAGTTGCTACAGATTTCAACGTTTAGTTCAGATTTTGTGGACCCCACAGCGAAAATGGCTCCGCAAGCGCAGGTGGCTTTAGCTTCGGTATAAAACGGTGGGTGGATGTCTTTTTTCATTGGGACTGAAAACCAATCTGCTAATGGGTACCAATCTGCAAATACCTGCAAATCAGAATACCAATACGATAGCAGAAAGAGAGGAAATTGACAAATCCCACCCAACCTGCAATTCTGGCTCCGGAAATTATGTACTCATCTAGCTTCCACCTACACACCTCTCACCACCATCGCGTTATCACCCTGTGGGCCGGTATTCGCGCAGACGAGCTTTCGCGGCAACTGCCACACCTTGACTGAAAGGTAGTCCTCGCATTCTACAACGGACATACACCCATGCGGAAAGGAAACGTGACGATCCACTTTATCCCGCTTCCGCGGAGAAAGCGCAACCGTTATGGGCTTGGCACTAAAATCAGGACATTCAAAAACGGAGGTGAATTCACCGTCAGCACTCTCGCTTCCGACTGCGTTTTGGAGAACACAACGCTTATCCACGCACTCATTGCAATCGGGGTAAAGGACCCAGAAAAGCATACCGCTCTTTTTATGACTCTTCACTAACCTCTTGAAAACAACATTCTCTCGCGCCACGATCCTCTTGGTTTCGTGGAGCTTTTCCTTTCTTTTTTCTTCGCTACCTTCTACTTTCTACCGTCTAATATCTACTGTCTATTGTCTGCTTTCTTTCTAAAGATTCTGCAACGGGTCAATCATATTTTCCTGTATGTTTGTCGCGTGGGACATAACATTCGCCGCGTAAGTCTTTCCTCTTGTCTTCCATGCGCTTCCTGCATAGTACTTCGCCGCGGCGGTAGACTCTGCCGAATATCCTCCTGCATCAGCGCCAAGGTCTGAAAGATAGATACCCGAAGCAAAAAATGCATCACGCGGAATCCATGGGTCGGGAGTGGACACGCCCGACGCCTTGGCGATTCGCTTTTCAAGTGGTGCCCATGTTGAGGGGATAAACTGGGAAGGCCCCATCGCACCTCCATAGCCACCTTTTTGAGGGCAGGATACCGGCTTCAACTTTGGGTCAAAACCCAAACGCTCAGAAAGGCTTAAGAATGGAAGAATGTCTCTCGTCGGCTTCATAATCGCCTTAAAGGGTGTTCCGGTATTTTTGCCGACTCCATCACCGGTCGTAAGATTGGTGACGAGACACTGTCCTACGTTTTCTCCAAGATTGGTTTCCTGGGTCAAAATGGCGAGTAGGAACGCCGGCCGAATTCCCGTCCTTTTCTGTACCTCAAGAGCGTAGTTATAGGCAGTCCCAAACGGAATTGCCGCGCTGTCGCGGAGTGAAAAGAGTGCGGAGCGTATCTGCGCAGCGCGTTTTTCCCGCTCACCGAGAATTCCTTTGTACGTCTTTTCTTCCGTCTTACTTATCGCAAGTAGCTCCTTTTTCTGTGCCTCACTCTTTTGAATTTGACGCTGTTCCGCCTCTATCGTCTTGCGAGCATCCGTTTCCGCATCTTGCCGTTTGGTCAGTGTTTCCTTTGCCGTTTCCGTTACCGTACGTGTCGTGCGTATGGACTCAAACGACTGTTTGAGTGCACGTTCAAATGCCCTAATAGAATCCAAGTCACTAAAAAAATCCGAAAGCTTCTGTCCACTCAAAGCAAACTCTGCGATCGAATTAGACTCAAGCGCGTTTGTCTTGCGAATGAGCTCGGCGAGTGAATCTTCCTGTCTCGTTATCTTTTGATTTAAGCCGACAATAACTGTGGTCTTTTCTCCGATATCTTTACCGAGTTGTTGAATGACAATGTTCTTCGCTTTTATGGTTGCTTTCGCTTCAGCGATTTTGGCATTGAGAATTGCAATGTCACGAGAAATAGAGGCGGTCTCGTTTTCTTTAGAGGCAAGAATGCCCGCCCAGTGCGCGATGTCTTTGTTCGTCGCATCAAGCTCGACCTGAAGCTCCGCCTGTCGCCGGGCGACTGCATCAGTGCTTTGAGCATACGTACAAAACGGAATAGCGAGAACTAAAAGTATAAAAAGAGTTGTGAAGCTTTTAGTCATATCCGTGCCTGTTTTATTCCTCCTTTTTTAAAGCCTGCTCGACTGAACGACCTCAGTCGTTCGGGCGGGCTCCCTTTAGCAAAGGGAGAATAAGATGCCCCACAATGGTAACACAAAAGGCGGGTTCTCTCCGCCTTTTGTGCTTTGATTTCGTATGGTGTGAAAAGAAAGTTATTTTTTGGCCTCTTTCTTTTCCTCCTTCTTTGCGGGAGCCTTTGCAGAAGCGCCTCCTTCGGCGGCTGTAGCACCTTCTTCGCCTGGAACAGGCTCTTTACCCTTCTTCATTACTTCAATCGTAGAGAGGTCAACCGGAGCTTCCTCCACCACTTCTTCTCTCGGTTCGTACACCGAGGCGATAACGTCGTCGGGAGAAATAACGAGAGTTACACCTTCGGGAAGGTTAATTTCCTTGGCGGTAATGACGCTGTCAAACGCGACAAGCGGAGAAATATCAATTTCAAGTTTCTGGGGAAGGTTTTTCGGCTCGGCTTCAATTTCAAGGCTGTGCACCACTTTGACGAGCACACCACCAAGGTCCTTAACCGCGGGAGAAACACCCTTAAATTCAATCGGAACCTTAATCTTGAGTTTCTGTCCTTTTTCAAACACGTAAAAGTCGGCGTGACGAGCCTCACCTGTTACCGGATGCTTATCCACATCGTGAATAAGAGAGGGAATCTCTTCGGTGCCGTGCTGAAGATTGACGACGGTGTTTTCACCGGCCTTTTTCCAGACCTTTCCAAAATCACGAGTAGAAAGCGTGATGGAGGTTGACGCTTGTTTCTTACCGTAAAAGACCGCGGGAATCTTACCTCCGTTTCTAAGGGTATTCGGAGCCACTTTCGGGTCCCGCTTTTCAAAAGCTAAGTTGATTGCCATAGGGCGATACTATAGCGAAATCTTCCTAAAAATGCAACGTGTTTGGTTCCTCCTTTGTAAAAGGAGGTGCCGAGGTCTTCCGAGGCGGAGGATTTAAGACATCTTCAATAGTTCGTAGTACGCCTTCCATGTTATGACGTACATCACTATCTAGAAATCGGAGAAATCGAATGCCTTCACACTCTATCGCCTTTTGTCTTTGAATATCCTTATCAATCTTTCCATTATGCGTTGCACCATCAATTTCAAGGGCAAGCCTTAGCTTTTCACAGTAGAAGTCAACTACATAGGTCAATATAGGCCGTTGTCGAAGGAATTGAACCCCTAATTTCCTCGCCTTCAATTCCTTCCACAAAAGCGCTTCGGCAAGATTGCCTGACGAGCGTAGAATTCGTCCGACTTTTTTCAAATCTGAACGATAGTGAAGCTTCATAAATCCTCCGTCCTGATAAGAATCAGGACACCTCCTTTTGCAAAGGAGGAACTAAGAAACCCGATTGGGTGGTACCTTCCCCTCAAAAAAGGCGATGAGGTTTTCGGCGACAAGCTTTGCCATACCGTCACGGGCAGACCTCGTGGCAGAAGCAGTGTGCGGTGTAATGACTACATTCGGGAGCTTCGCTAGACCCTTTGCGAGTTTTGGTTCGTGTTCAAACACATCAAGGCCGGCACCACAGATGACATTTTTCTGGAGCGCTTCTACAAGCGCTTTTTCGTCTATGACAGGACCACGAGAAGTATTTAAGAGGTACGCACTCTTTTTCATGAGTGCGAGGCGCTCCGCATTCATGAGGTGCGTGGTAGTTGGAAGAAGTGGTACGTGAATAGAGATGATATCGGCTTCCTTCAAAACCTCTTCGGGTGTTGCGCGGAAGGTTCCTCCGGTCGCTTTTTCAAACTCCTCACTCTTTTTAATGTCATAGTAAATGACGGACATCCCAAGCCCTTTTCCCGCAATTTCAGCAACCCGTCCACCAATTCGTCCCGCGCCTAGGATGCCAAGCACTTTCCCTTGCAGTTCCTCGCCAAGAAAAAGCTCTGGACCCCATCCTTTGTATTTTCCCTTACGAAGATAGGTATCACTTTCCACCACACGCTTCACCACCGCAAACATAAGTGCAATAGTGTGTTCCGCGACTGCTTCCGTTAGCGCACCAGGGGTGTTCGTGATGGTTACTCCTCTCTTTTTCGCCTCATCCAGATACACATTGTTAAATCCAACAGCATAGTTCGCGAAAATCTTCGCGGTCGGTACCGCGTCAAATACTTCTCCATCAATCGTGTCGGTAAGGAGCGAGAGTACGCCATCGTACGGTTTCTTCTTGAGAACCTTAATAAGTTCCCGCTTCGTAAGCGGTCGGTCTTTGGTGGAAATGTCCAGTTCAAACCCCTTACTCTTCAGCATTGAAAGTCCAACGTCGGGAATCTTTCGGGTTACATATATCGTAGTCATAGAATAGAAAATAATGAATTAAGAGTTAGGCAAAGAAAGCATGCACATTTTCGGTGCCTAATTTCAGTATTCATACTTGATACTTCAACGTACGGAATATGATACCATACCCGTACGGTTAGCTGTATAATACAATCATGCACAAACAACTAGACTTCCTCGCCATCGGCGACATCACGACCGACGCGTTTATAAAACTCAAAGAAGCCAGTGTTTCCTGCGATATTGATAAGGAGAACTGCACCATCTCAATGCGCTTTGCCGACAAAGTCCCCTACGAATCGGTAGAGGTTGTCCGCGCGGTCGGCAATTCGCCGAACGCTTCGGTGTCAGCCTCTCGCCTCGGACTCGCTTCCGGACTTGTCACCGACATTGGTGATGACGAAAATGGACGCGACTGCACGGACACGCTGAAACAGGAAAAAGTAGACACCAGCCTAGTCACCATCCACAAAGGAGAGAAAACAAACTACCACTACGTCTTGATGTATGAGGCAGAGCGTACGATTTTGGTAAAGCACGAGGAGTATAGCTACAAACTTCCCGCGATTGAACCTGCGCCAAAATGGATATATCTTTCGTCACTCGGGGGAAACTCGGAACAGTATCACTCTGAACTCGCGGACTACCTTGAGAGCAATCCTGGAGTACAACTCGCTTTTCAGCCCGGAACTTTTCAGATGAAATTAGGAAGAGAGAAGCTAAAAAGACTTTACCAGCGTTCCGCTCTCTTCTTCTGCAATAAGGAGGAGGCGGGGCGCATTCTCTCTTTCCCCATTCCTCCTTTACTAAAGGAGGTGTCCGAGTCTTCGAGGACGGAGGATTTAAATCCCTCCCCCTCACGGGGGTCTACGACCATTTCAGTACTCCCTTTGGAAAAGGGAGAATTGCACATCAAAAAGTTACTTTCTGGTATCGGCGCACTTGGACCAAAAACTGTGGTGATTACCGACGGACCAAAAGGTGCGTACGCATACGATAGCGCCACAGACGAATACTTATTTATGCCGATTTACCCGGACCCGAAACCTCCCGTTTCCCGCACAGGTGCCGGTGATGCCTTCGCCTCAACTTTTACCTCCGCCATTATTCTCGGCAAATCGGTCAAAGAGGCACTCACGTGGGCGCCTATCAACTCCGCCTATGTAGTGCAACAAATCGGCGCACAAAAAGGACTCCTTACTCGCGCGGAGCTTGAAAACTATCTTGCCTCTGCACCTGAAAACTACACGCCTGCACACCTCTAACCTGAACCCAGAAACCAACCGTTCAACCAAGAAACAGTGGCCTGCTGTTTCTACTATACTACAGAGTATAGTAGAATTAAAAAATCAACTATGCCAAGAAAAGAACTATCAAAAATCAACCCTAAGGAGCGGCAACGAATCCTCGATGAATTTTGGACGATGATAGCGCTTCTAGATACAAAGGATCAGGTGAAAAACTTTTTTAAGGATTTACTTTCGGCGAGTGAGTCGGTTATGCTGGCGCGTCGTATTCAAATTGCCAAGCTTCTCCTGTCCGGAGTCGGCTACGATGCTATAGAAAAGCGACTGGGAACCGGACCGACCACTATCGCTTCGGTACATCGCTGGCTCCAGGGAGGCTTTGGTGGCTATGCGAGTGCGATACCGAAGCTTACGCAGGAAATCGAGAGGCGAGAGAAAGTCGCAGAGCGGCGCGAGGAAGAAAGCGTCCCTTTAAGTTCAAGATGGATGCGAAAAAAGTACCCGCTTCATTACCTTCTCGTAAACATGATGAACGACGATGACGAAGATTTGAGCCCTCCCCGCAAGATTTCAGGCTAGGCTAAACTGATCTGACCTCCGACCTAACCTGTTTTATTTTCTACTATACTACAGAGTATAGTAGAAAATGTTTGAGGCAAATTAACGTAACCACTTATTCCGTTTAATTACTTATCCCCAATGTACCCAGAAAAGGTTCTGCGTGTTTCCTTCCCCCGCGCCTTGCATTTACTATTCTTTTCCTTGTTGCGGAAGAGGGGGCTCTGTAACGCTTTCAACATAGTACTAGGTAGTATAGCAGATCTATTCGGAGATATTATAAACCTTCCTTAATGAGAACGCTGTAGTCAAACTCGGTATTCCAGTTGCGCCCTGACGGGCATCCTCCGGGCGTGCTAGCAGAACAAAGCGACGGCGTACCACACATCGCGTTTTGTTTATTATCAAAACCTGCTGTCTCCACTTCGTGAATGGCGATGACGGCAAAGGGACCTTTAATATCGGGACAGTTCGCATAGCGCTGGTCATAGCGATAGTAGGCATAATAATAATTTCCACCTGGGATAAACAGATTGAAACCGGTGTTAGTGGTATTTACCGGATCAACAGACACTTTACTCATATAGGGCTTAATCGCCACGATAAAATTAGCAGGATTAACGTCACTTGTCTCCCAACCACCGTGCGGCCCGGGAACAGGAGGGGGAAACTGCCCGTCGTGGTCGGCGGCATAGAGATGAAGTGCCTTTATAATCTCATTCATATCGGAAACGCGCCGAGCATCCCTCCCTTTTTGTCGTGCGCTATTCAAACTTGCAAAGACAATAGACGACAGCATGCCGATGATGGCGATGACAACGAGGAGTTCTATGAGGGTGAACGCTTTTTTGAGTTCAAGTGCATAACCCTGATTATACTACCTACCAAGCAATTTCTTTGTAGCTTGTTTGATGTGCTCAACCGTCATTCCGTAGTGAGCCAGGATTTCCTCCGGCTTGCCGGATTGCCCGAACACATCATTTACTCCGACAAACTCCATTGGAGTCGGATGTTTTTGCACTAGAAGCTCGGCCACCGCAGAGCCCATTCCTCCCATCACCTGATGTTCTTCAACGGTAACAATGCGCCCGCACTCTTTTGCAAGCTCTACGATTGCGTCTACATCAAGCGGTTTAATAGTAGCGAGATTGAGCACCGTGACAGCAATTCCCTCTTCCTCAAGCTCTTTCGCCGCCAGGAGCGCCTTGTGCAAAAGTCCTCCTGTGCCTATTATTCCTACTTTATTCTTAATTCCTACCTGCCCGACTGCCCCATTCAGGCGGGATTCATTATTCTGTGTTCGATAGAACACTTGCGCTTTCCCTATCTCAAACGGCGTGTCGTCCGTCGTGATAACGGGAGTCTTTTCACGCGCGAGACGAATGTAGGTCGGTGTTTTTGTTTTAGCGCAGGCGAGCGTTGCCTTCTTCGCTTCAATAGCGTCACACGGCGAAAGTACACACATATTGGGAAGTACGCGCATAATTGCGAGGTCTTCAATGGCTTGGTGTGTTCCGCCGTCAGGACCCACGGAAACTCCCGCGTGCGAGCCAACAATCTTCACGGGGCGGTCGTTGTAGCAAATGGTGGTACGAATCTGCTCCCAGTTTCGTCCCGGGCTAAACATAGCGTACGAGCTACAGAACGGAATCTTGCCCATCGCGGCCATACCGGAAGCGACGGTCACCAGGTTCTGCTCGGCAACACCCATTTCCACAAATCGGTTCGAGAACTTCTTCGCGAAAAGGTGCATCTGCGTAGACTCGGTAAGGTCGGCGCACAGTCCCACCACATTTTCATCCGCTTCTCCCGCAGCCAAAAGCCCCTCGCCGAACCCCTTACGAATCGGCACCTGTTCTACGTCCTTGTCCCAAATTTTGGGGTTGAGTTTTACGGCAGTGTTGAGCATCTTCATTAATTAAATGAACATCTGTATAAAAGAAAAGAAAAGTAAAGTCCCAAAAATGATATGTATTATTGCATACTGTCCACTTTGCAGTTCCTTTAACCCGAAAGATCGAAATGCAAATAAGATTTCAGCGATTAAAAAAATTGGAACCAAAAATACGAATGCATACGCGACATATCCCCATAATTCACCGGCAAACAGGGGAAGCACGAGCAGAAAAGGGATACCGAACGCCAGGATAACTGCACACATGAGAGAAAGATTTGCTTTTGTGATGTTTTTCATACTCTTATATCAGTTGCCTACCCCCCCCATATTCCCTACTTAACCATCAATTTCAATCCCAGCCCCCCCGTCACCTTTTTCAAAAAAGAAAGCGTGGGGTTTGTACGGCCAGATTCAAACCGCGCCAGCGCGGACTGCGCCAAACCGATTCTTTTTGCAAATTCCCGCTGCGTAAGTTTTTTGTTTATACGAGCTCGTATCAAAGCTTCGTATAGTTGAAATTCAAACTCAAGCTGCTCGTAAGCTTGCTTGCGTCTTGGGTCTTTTATGAGTTCATCATGTAATTGTTTACCGGTTTTCATAACGTATCTATGATAACATATGTGTTATCTTATGCAAGTTCCACTACTTCCTTTTGGATTTTTCGAGCATATGCCATATCCCGCAGAGAGATTTTTCCGGTTTTTTTGATAAAACCATGGATAACATACGCTTTATTATTCTTAAAAAGATAGAGAATTCTGACTTGCTTCTTCCCGTGTATCCGTAGTTCAAATAATCCTCTTCCTAAACTCTTTGAATCCGGCATATCAATAAGGTGTCCGACTCTTTCCAACACTTCCCTCGTCCTATCTACTCGCATAGATGTTTCTGGATCTAGGTTTTTTATAAACTTTTCTATTTTTTCATTCCAATAAATTACTTCCATACGGCTATTTTATTTTCTCAACGAATCCTTTGCGAATCGGCACCTGTTCGACATCTTTGCCTACGGTGAACTTGTCGAATCCGTCCCAAATTTTGGGGTTGAGTTTTACGGCATTGTTTAGCATTTGACAAAAAAAAATGAGGCGTTATACTAGCACTACTTTTGGGATTTTCCCACGGCCCCCCGCAAGGGGGGAAAATTATTTCTCCTTTCGGTGAGTGTACAGATTTTCAAAACCAGCGCAGACTTTCTTCCAATCTTCGTCATCAATCTGTATAAGTTTACTTGATAATCGCCGATAATCAAAGTTCCGCGATTGATGGAGCAGAACCACGCTTGTTTTCGAGAAAAGCTTTATCGGAACGTACCAACTTCCTTTTTTGCTTTGTGAAGTCATCGGTATACCTAAAAATGAATAGGTACCTAGCTTTTTGTAGATTAAAACTGGTCTTGAGAATAACCTACTCTTTCCGTTAATTTCCGTGCCAATATTTTCTCCCAGACTACACCACCAGACTTCACCCTCCTTAAACAAAGGTGGGTTTGCCGTACTCTCATGCAGTTTCTCTTTCAACCCTATCCACTCCAAAAATCTTTTTACTGTTTTTACGACAATCATAGGGTTTAGGAAAATATCAAACGCTCTTCCCAAAATCCTTTCCGAATCGGCACCTGTTCGACATCTTTGCCTACGGTGAACTTGTCGAATCCGTCCCAAATTTTGGGGTTGAGTTTTACAGCGTGGTTTATCATATTTTATTTAGCAATAAGAAAAACCATAAAAAATACAAAAAGAAGCATAAGCAAGCAAAAAATACCTATAAGTCCTGGAAGGAGATTGAGGACCTTCGAGAAACCAGTGACATTATCAGCTCTATTCTTGGAAAAAGAAATCACAGAAACCCTGATCATTAAAAATATGAAGACAAGAAATGTTCCTAACAAATACAGGAGTGATATGGACTGGCCTCTTGTCTCTGTTTCGGGACTCATCGCTATACTTCCGATAATGGCAGGAAGAAAAAAGAGAATTATGGCTAAGATGTAGGCTCTTTTTGGTTTTGAAGATTGGTTTATCATTAAAAGTTTGCGTAATACCAATAAGAATAAAAAAGGCCGTAAACACTAAAAGCAAATGTGCCGACTGCTATGGGAATTAATATCGCTCCAGTGACGATATAGACTAACCGTGATTTGCCCTCCCGTAATTTCCTTCGTATTACCAGAAAAGATTGTATAGCAATCAAAAGAGATAGTCCGGAAATGAAAATATCTGTTGCACGACCGAATGAATAAGCAAACAACTCTCCTCTTTCGCCATGGTTAAAGAAGAAGATAATCAGGACGAACCAGAGAATTATATAGCTCACCCACCACGTTTTCTTGAAGAAAGTCATATATTTTGTGAAATTTGCTTACCGAGTTCGTCAAGGACTTTCAGGGCCATCGCACACTCCTCCTTGTTCCGGGGCTTGCCCCCACACCAAAAGCAAAATATATACTTCATACTTTATTTGTTAAGTTCTTTACCTAGCTTTCGTAATACCGCTAAAGCCATTTCTCCCTCTTTTGGTGTCGGGGGCTTGCCGTGCCACTCAAACTTGCGTTCAAAGTCGGGAACACCCTTCCCTGGAATCGTATTTGCAATGATGACGGTGGGTTTGTCGAACTCGGCTTTGGCTTCACCAATCGCGCGGTGAATGTCCGCGAAGTCGTGCCCGTTCACTTCAATCACGTGCCAGTTGAATGCCTGCCACTTATCGGAAAGTGGCTCAAGAGGCATAATGTCCTCGGTGAAGCCGTCTATCTGAATATTGTTGCGGTCTACAATGGCAATGAGATTACCGAGCTTTTCTTTCCCCGCGAGCATCGCGCCTTCCCAACTGTTTCCCTCTTCAAGTTCTCCGTCTGAAAGAAGCGCGTAAAACCATTTCTTATAGGAACGCCCCGCGTCAATACGCTCCGCAAGCGCCATACCGACCGCTTGCGAGAGGCCGGAGCCGAGCGGACCCGATGAGGTTTCAAGCGCGGGAATATATTCGCGGTGCGGATGTCCCTGAAAAATACTGCCGTATTTGCGGAGACTCTTTGTAAACTGTTCTACTCCATCCTTGCCGAAGTATCCCGCGTGCGCCATCGCCGAATACAGTACGGGACAGATATGTCCGTTTGAAAGTACAAGGCGGTCGCGTTCTGCCCAGTCGGGCTTCTTCGGGTCGTGACGCATTTCGTGGAAATACAGGTATGCGAAAATATCGGCCATACCGAGTGGTCCCGCGGTGTGTCCCGAACCCGCCTCAACGAGCGCTTCAATAAGCGAAATGCGAATGTCGTTCGCCTTCTTGGCGAGTTTCTGTATGTCCGCATCCGTAAGGTGCGTGTCGCTGGGGTTGTGGACACCATTGTGGTCTTTATCATCGAGAGTATGGGTCATATTATTTTCCTATCCTTGTTGAAGTCTCAAGTCGTGACACCCTATCCGCCAAACGCGTGTGCGCGTCCCACGAGACTTTCTGGTCCACCAGAGCATCAATGCGATTGTTGGTTCCTAAAATCTGAGCGCCTATTCTCTGCTCAATACCCTGAATCTCTGACTCGAGCTTCGCAGTAAGAACCTTTTCTTGCTCTGAAAAACCATTGGCTACCATAGTAGCCAGCTTTTCCAGTGTCATCTTTTCTTTTCGAGCATTCTTCTTCATATCCTTTAAGTATACCACCTCAAAGACAGTGTAAAAAGCACACCAGAAACGGCACACGGGGCGAGCTATCCCTTAGGAAACAACCGCTCAAGCTCCCGCACCGCCTCCGCCGGGTTTGCTTTGCCAAAAACCGCGGAACCTGCGACCAAGCGGCTCGCGCCGGCCTCAATGAGTCTCGGAGCCGTTTCAAAGTTCACCCCAATATCAACGCTAATCGTGAGTTCGGGGTACTTCTTGCGTAGATGTGCGATTTTGGGAAGGACCACTTCTTCATCAAGAGTCACGCCCTGAAATCCCACGCGGTCACTACCCATACACTGGACAAAATTCACTTCGTGGAGAAAGGTCTCCAATTTCTCAAGCGGAGTTGCAGGTTTGAGTGCGAGACCAATATCCACCACGTGCTTCCACTCTTTGAGAATATCGGAGAGTGTATCCGCGGGCGTGCTCTCAATATGGAGAATAACTCGGCTGGCTCCCGCGCGTACCCAAAACGGCACGGCTTCCTGCGGTTTCACCACCATCAGGTCAAACTCAAAATCAAAATCTTGCCAGAATGGAAAACCTTCCTGCTCATTCATAAGCGCGGTTATCTCTCCATGGTCGCCGATATACGGCCACGTCTTTGTAGGCGCGAATTTGCCGTCCACGATATCTATCTGCACCGTGTCCGCGACACCTTTAACAAGCTCGAGCTTCGCGAGTATCTCTTGAAAATCTTTGGGGAGAATAGCGGGGACGATGTGGTGCACAAAAAAATACTCTTTAATCTTGTAATCCGCTCTTCAAAATGCGCTACAGACCGCTAATCAACGAGTTGAAAAAAGTGATTGGCCCCCCACCCGCAGGTGCTTTTGCTGTCCAAATGCTCAAGATATCCCCAGACGACATATCTTCCTAGGCAAGGGCCTGGCGACGGCTCTGACGGGTTCCACGTTAGCTGATAAAAGGCATAGTAACGTGTACTTTCATTGGCAGTCGGGTCAACAGGTAACTTTGGAAGATAGGGAGCGAGAGCGGTTTTGAAGTTTGGCGGCCAGTCGCCGGAGATTGTGTTCACTCCGCTAGAAGGATACGCTGAGTTGTTATTCTCGTAGTAAAGCTGTATGGCCTTTACGAGTTGCGCCAACTCCACCCGTCTTTGTGCATCCCTCCCTTTCTGCCGTGCCGTATTCAAACTCGCAAACACAATGGACGAGAGCATGCCGATGATGGCGATGACGACGAGGAGTTCTATGAGGGTAAATCCTTTGCTGTGTTTTCTCATTTGAAATTATACCATATCAATTTTCTTCAGTCTTCTGATGTGTCGTTCATCATTTGAAAATGGTGTCAGAAGCCACAGGCGCACCGCTTCCTTGGCGTCTTCTAGTGTGACGAACCGTGTACCGATAGTGATGACATTTGAGTCATTGTGGTCTCGCGAAACCGTCACCATACTCGGGTTGTTGCCGTAATAGACGACCGCTCGAACACCGGGGACACGATTGGCCGCAATCATTTCACCCTGCCCGGAACCTGCGGGAACAATCCCTCGGACCAATCGGGAATCCCCCTTAGTAAAGGGGGTGCCGGAGGCGGGGGTTGTTGACATCTCTCCTCCCTTTTCTAGGGGAGAGTAGGACGCAACTTTCCTCGCCATCGGTATCACATAGTCGGGATAGTCATCGGTCTTATCAAACGTAAGCGGACCACAATCCTCCACGTCGTGTCCCAGCGTTTTCACGTACGCCATCAGCTCTTTTTTAAGTTCAAACCCGGCATGGTCACCGGCGAAATATATTTTCATAGGTGTTTACTTCGGCTCAAACCAGCCTGTGACTGAGGTATTCGAACTTCCCCACACGAATGGCACGCCTTGATTATTGCTAAGTTCGAAAGTGGTTCCAACTTTGTAGCTTCCGTCAGATTTCAGCGCGTAGGCATAATGCTTTCCTTGAGGGTCAAGCATCGTACAAACGGGAAGATACGGCTTCAAACCCCCAGTCATCATACTACAGGGCAAGGACTCACTGTAGTTATTATCATCAATCCAGTAATAGGTGTTGAAAACTCCCGGATAGGCATCATTCTTGTCAAAATAAAGTTCCAGAGCGGTTTTAATCTGCCGGAGTTCACTGACGCGTTTTGCATCCCTCCCTTTTTGCCTGGCGGTATTCAAACTTGCAAACACAATGGACGACAGCATACCGATGATGGCGATCACGACGAGGAGTTCTATGAGGGTGAACCCACTTTTTTGCATTTTTGAAAATTGAAAATTGGTCATTGAAAATTACTTTAGCTCTTTCCCTGCCTCAATGACATGCTTCACCAGCGTGTTTGCGTACCCGCTCTCATTATCATACCACGCGAGAACTTTGACAAGATTCCCCCCGACAACTTTTGTCATCGAGAGTTCCGCAATGGCTCCTTCGGGACGGCCGAGGATATCGCTTGAGACAAGCTCTGCTTCGGCAACGGCAAAAATCCCTTGCCACCGCTTTTCCTTGCTGGCTTTCGTAAGCGCACTGTTAACCTCATCCACGCTGGTGTCGCGTTTGGCGATAAAGGTAATGTCGGCGATGGAACCGCAGATAACCGGCACGCGAAGCGAGATGCCATCAAACTTACCAGCAAGTTCCGGATATGCTTTTGTCACGGCAATCGCCGCGCCAGTAGAAGACGGGATAATGTTTTGTGCCGCGGCACGACCTTCGCGAAATCCTTTCTTCCCTGCGGGAGAATCCACGAGTGACTGCGTAGCAGTGTAGGCGTGCACGGTGTTCAGCACCGCTTTTTCAATACCGATAACCTCGTCCAAAATTGCGATGAGTGGTGAAGTGGCGTTTGTGGTGCATGACGCGTTAGAGCTGATGACACACTCCGAGAGCTTCTCTTCATTGAGTCCCATCAGAATGGTGGTACCGTCCTTAATCGGTGCGCTAATAATCACCCGCTTCGCACCCGCGTCAAGGTGTCCCTGCGACAGCTCCGCACCGGCGAAAAAACCGGTTGCTTCAATCACAATATCCACACCAAGACTCTTCCAGGGGAGCTTCCCCGGCTCTTTTTCAGAAAGATACGCCACCTTACGCCCTTCTACACTAAGGGACCCCTCGTCTACGACCACCTCAAGACCACTTCGCCCATAAGCGGTGTCGTACCTCAAGAGATACGCCATATTCTGTATGTCACTAAGGTCATTTACCGCCACGACCTCAATGTCAGGGTGCTTTATCGCTACTCGTAAAAAAGCCCGACCAATTCTTCCCAACCCATTTATCGCTACGTTGATTTTTTTCATACAGTCATTATACCCCTCTCCACTTCATTCGTTAAGCCTTTCGAAGTAACTTCTCTGTTGAGGTCTGTTGGGGTTAGTCTGTTGAGGTTAGACTTCCAGCTACCTTTGAAGTAGTACAAGGCGATTAGCCATATAATCACCTGTATGAACAGCACAAAAAACTACGGTCATGTAAGCCTTGAGGAACGCAAACACCTGGCGTATCTCTACAATAGAGAAGACCGGGGAACCTTGCGACAAA
>CALQZP010000003.1 GCA_943349725.1 Candidatus Nomurabacteria bacterium
CATGAAGATAAAGAAGGTCTGTTGCAAGAAGCCTATGAAGCGTTAAGTAAGATGTCTCCCGAAGATAGAGCCTGTTTGCTTCCCGCTATGGTGAATGAAGTACATCTTTTCAATGATGGAAACGGTAGAACAAGTAGGGTACTCCATACACTCTTATGTGCGCATGATTCCAAAGAGTCTTTTGAGCAAGCTCTCGCTACTGCCGTCGGGCCAGACGGCAAATTCGACGCTCCCAATTTCGACCCTTCAATTGTAGGAACTGACCGAGAAAAGATTATTTTTATCCGGCACGGAATAAAATTTGCGAATGAAACCGATTGGTCTCCTATTGCTCCCGATGACATGAGGGGGTTTATTGACGCCACAGTAAAGCCCGAAACGCCGAATGGAAAGAGGCTTATGCATATGTGGAATGACGATGGGGGATATGTCTTTATTGCTGCGTATGAACTCTTAAAGGAGAGAGACCTTCTGGAAAGGTCAAAAGTTCCAAATGGAGCAGGAGACATTCTGTCTCCTGTGAAGATGGAACAGGCAATCTCAGCAGGGGACTGGGAGGCAATTTTTGAAAGATACTATTCAATAAAAAGAGAACACGCTCGACTCTTAGTTGATGCTTTTGTTGAACCGGATAAATACAAGTGTATGGATGGCTCAATGAATTTAAAGGACTACTTTAAGAGTGAGGTCCAGAGGAGGTTTGAAAAGAATCGTTCTTAAGCTGTAATTTTCTTGATTCCAGCTTTCGCTGGAATGACGAAAAAGAAGGGACACCACCACCTCGCCTTCGGCACCCCTCCTCAACAGAGGAGGGGGACAAAAGAAGCCTGTGGATAAACCTATTGACCCCGTTAGAAATAGGACGCCGGACGCGGGATAAAAGCCTTTAGATTGGGCGGGAATAGTTAAAACAGGCGTCCGCGATTTCTAACGGGGTTGACAGGAAGAGGGCTTTAGAGTAGACTCCTTGGCACCTGCGGAAAGAGTGAGTTCCGTCCCTGCGGGCAAGGATTTAAAGGCTCTGTCCTATAATATCTTGCTAAGCATCAACTAGTAATCCATTTAAACAAAAAAGACCCAACTTAGAGAAGGGCCTTTTTCTTTTTGTGTATTTTGAGTGCGTGAGTTTTACCTATTATTAGTCGCCTAATTTTAGAAACGTCATGGGTAACCAACCACAGCAGGCACTGACCACCGGTGCAAGGCCAAAGAAGCACTTTGGAGCGTACAAGGAACCGCTCACCACGCTTCCGAACCTTGTGGAACCACAAGTTGAGTCGTTTAAGTGGCTTCTTGAAACCGGACTCAAGGAAGTGTTTTCCGAGTTTTCGTCTATCAAGGACTACTCCGGGAAAAAGTTTGAATTGGACTTTACCGGTTTCAAACTGCAGGAACCCAAGTACGACGAATTCTACGCCAAGAACAACAAGCTCTCCTACGAGGCACCCCTCAAGGTGACGGTTCGTCTTAAGAACAAGATTGTCGGCAGTGTGAAGGAGCAGGAAATCTTCATGACGGATTTCCCGCTTCAGACACAGCATGGCACCTTTATCATCTCTGGTATTGAACGCGTTATCGTCCCCCAGCTCGCGCGTTCATTTGGTGTGTTCTTTACCTCTGAAGAAATAAAAGGCCGAAAGTATTTTGGCGCGAAGATTATTCCCGCACGTGGAGCTTGGATCGAAATTGAAACCGATGTAGACGGTGCGCTCTTTGTGCGCATTGATCGCAAGCGAAAGTTTTCGGTGACCTCACTCCTACGTGTACTCGCGCAGACCAAGGTGGCGAAAGGAGAGCCGAAGCCGAAGGACACTTTTGGCGAGAAGGAAATGTTTGACCTGTTCAAGCACAACCCTGCCGGTGAGGCGCATCTTAAGGCGACCATCGCCAAGGACCACGCGAAGACAACGGACGAAGCCTTCGTTGAGATTCACAAGCGTCTCCGCGATGGGGAAATCGGTAGTGTGGACAATGCCAAGGAGTTTATTTTCTCTATTTTTGAAACCGAGCGCTACGACCTCTCCAAGGTGGGACGTTTCCGCTTCAACAAGCGTTTTGCTAAACCGATGGACGAAAAGGAGCTTGACCGCCGAACGATTTCACTCGCCGACCTTGTGACCATCGTTTCCAATGTTATTACCCTCAACAACACATCGGACGCGAAGGAAGACGATATTGACCACCTCGGCTCACGTCGTGTGCGTTTTGTAGGTGAGCTCTTCCAGCAAAAAATTCGTGTCGGTATGGCGCAAATCAAGCGAAATATTCAAGACCGTATGTCCACTGTGGAGAGCGATGTCACCCTTCCGGTGAACTTCATTTCTCCGAAACCTTTGCAGGCACGCATCAAAGAATTTTTCACTACGAACCAGCTCTCGCAGTTTATGCAACAGGAGAACATTCTCTCCGAGCTTGAACACTTGCGCACCCTCTCGGCCCTTGGTCCCGGAGGTCTTACGCGTGAGCGCGCCGGCTTTGAAGTGCGTGACGTACATCCGTCTCACTATGGACGTCTTTGTCCCATTCATACACCTGAAGGTCCGAACATCGGTCTCATTTTGCGCCTTTCCACCTACGCACGCCTCAACAACTTTGGGATGATTGAAACTCCTTACGTGAAGGTGAAGAACGGAAAAATCACTAAAGAGGTCCAGTATCTGAACGCTCTTGAAGAGGAAAACTTCAAAATTGCGCACGCGGCTACGAAGTACGACAAAGAGGGAACCATCCTTGTAGAAGAGGTGGAAGTGCGTCTCAACGGAAAGCCGGAACTGGTGGCACGTGAAGATGTGGACTATATGGACGTTGCGACCAACCAAGCATTTTCCATCGCGACCTCTATGATTCCGTTCCTGAACCACGACGACGCGAACCGAGCGCTGATGGGTTCCAACATGCAGAAACAAGCGACTCCGTGTCTCATCCCCGAGGCACCGCTTGTCGCTACGGGTATTGAAGAGACTGCGGCGCGCGACACAGGGCGACTGATAATCGCGGAGGAAGATGGTGTGATTAGCCACGTGGATGCTCGAAAGATTGCACTCAAGAACGGTAAAGGTAAGGAAAAGGAATATACCCTTGTCAACTTTTCCCGAACCAACGGCTTCACTTCTTCGCATCAACGTCCGACGGTTTCTCTTGGACAGAAAGTGTCACGGGGCGATGTGCTTTCCGACACTTCTTCAAGTGATGCGGGGCAGATGGCGCTTGGACAAAACATTCTTATCGCCTTTATGTCTTGGTCAGGTTCAAACTACGAAGACGCTATCATTATTTCCGAGCGTCTCGTGAAGGACAGCAGGTTTACGAGCGTGCACATTGAAGAGTTCGTCATCAACGTTCGCGATACAAAGCTTGGACCCGAGATTACGACACACGACATTCCGAATGTCGGTGAAAGTAAACTCAAGAACCTAGATGAAGACGGTGTCGTGCGCATCGGTGCGGAGGTCCGCCCTGGCGACATTCTCGTCGGCAAAATCACTCCAAAAGGCGAGACCCAGCTCACTCCGGAAGAACGCCTCCTTCGCTCACTCTTCGGTGAGAAGGCGCGCGATGTAAAGGATACCTCAAAGCGCATGGAGAACGGAAAGCGCGGACGCATTATTGCGGTGAAAGTATTTTCACGCGAGAAGGGCGACAAACTTGAATCGGGTATCATCAAGCGCATTCATATTGAAGTCGCGGAACTGCGCGCCGCCTCCGTTGGTGATAAGCTCGCCGGACGACACGGGAATAAAGGTGTTATTTCCAAAGTGCTTCCCGAAGAGGATATGCCGTATATGGCCGACGGACGACCTGTGGATATGATTCTCACACCACTTGGTGTGCCGAGCCGTATGAACCTTGGTCAAATTTTGGAACTCCACCTTGGACTTGCGGCAAACACACTTGGGTATCAGGCCATCGTCCCACCGTTTGCCGGCGCGAATGATACTGAAATCAAAGAGGAGCTTGTGAAGGCAGGATTTAACGAATCGGGAAAGATGAAACTCTTTGACGGACGCACCGGAGATAGCTTCAGTCAAGACATCGCCGTCGGCTATATGTACATCATGAAGCTTCACCACATGGTGGAAGATAAGATTCATATGCGCTCTATCGGTCCGTACTCGCTCATTACCCAGCAACCGCTCGGAGGAAAGGCACAAGGCGGAGGACAACGCTTTGGAGAAATGGAGGTCTGGGCACTCCTCGGTCACGGCGCCGCCTACACGCTTCGTGAAATGCTCACGATTAAATCCGACGACATTCTTGGTCGCTCCGCAGCCTTTGACGCGATTGTGAAGGGCGAGCGCATTACGCAGATGAACGCGCCCGCGTCGTTCAGTGTGCTTCTTAACACACTTCGCGGATTGGCACTTGATATTGAGCTCAAGAAAGAAGGAGAGACGGGACTTGAGCTTCCCGCAAAACGGTCGAGCACTTACGAGCGAAAGCGAAGTACTCGGTAAAACCAATCAACTAATTACTAATGCTACTAATACCAACAAATAAGACCCGAATCGAATTAGCAGGTATTAGCAGATTAGTCTCATTCGTAGATTAGTTTTTCTAAAAAATATGAAATCAAAAACAATTGCAAATATAAACGACTTTGATTCAGTGTTCCTGAAGCTTGCGTCTCCCGAAAATATCAAGGAGTGGTCTTTCGGCGAGATTACAAAGCCCGAGACCATCAACTACCGCACCCAACGAAGCGAGAAGAACGGTCTCTTTGATGAGCGCATCTTTGGTCCCGACCGTGACTACGAATGTTACTGTGGAAAATACCGAGGCGTTCGCTACAAGGGCATCGTCTGTGAAAAATGTGGCGTGGAGCTCACACGCTCAATCGTGCGCCGTGAGCGCATGGGCCACATTGAACTCTCAACTCCGGTCTCACACATCTGGTTCCTCCGCAGTATGCCGTCTCGTCTCGGCCTCCTTCTGGGGATGCCGTCCGGCGACCTTGAAAAGGTTATCTACTTTGCCGGTTACCTCATTACCAAGGTTGACCGAGAGGAACGTGCGCGACTCTTGCGAGAACTTGATAACGAATACAAGGCAAAGGTGAAGGCGCTCACGACCGAAAAAGATCGCGATGCGCTTAAGGAACGCTACCTTGCCGCCAAGCACGAGATTGAGGGTATCACCGAAGGCGCAGTGCTTGATGAAGTGCAGTACCACTCATTTTCGCTCAAGTACGGCACTCTTTTTGAGGCGGGTGTCGGCGCGGAAGCCATTTACAATCTTCTTTCCGCGATGGACCTTTTGGCCGTTCAGAAATCACTTGAAGAGCAGATTGATAAAGTGAGCTCCATTGAACGTGACCGCATGAATAAACGACTCTCGCTTATGCGCTCTATGTCGCGCGCGAACATTAATCCGACCTGGATGTTCCTCACGAGCATTCCGGTTATTCCGCCTGCGCTTCGTCCGATGGTTCCGCTTGATGGTGGACGCTACGCGACGAGCGACGTGAACGACCTGTATCGCCGTGTCATCAACCGCAACAATCGTTTGAAGAAGCTCAAAGAAATCAGCGCACCTGATGTTATTCTCCGCAACGAAAAGCGTATTCTCCAGGAGGCCGTTGACTCACTCATTGATAATTCCATTCGTCATGGTGGAGGCACGGCGGGAGCGCTCACGGCTTCACAGCGTCGCCCACTAAAGTCTCTTTCTGACAACCTCAAAGGTAAGCGTGGTCTTTTCCGCCAGAATCTTCTCGGTAAACGTGTAGACTACTCGGGACGTTCTGTTATCGTTGTGGGTCCCGACCTCAAGCTAAACCAGTGCGGTCTTCCGAAACATATGGCGCTTGAGCTCTTCCGCCCGTTTGTCATTTCAAAGCTTCTTAAGCAGGAACTCGCGTTCAACATCCGCGGAGCGGGCCGTCTTATTGAAGAAGGTGTGCCCGAAGTGTGGGCCATCCTTGAAGATGTCATCAAGAACAAGTATGTGCTTCTCAACCGCGCACCTACTCTCCATCGTCTCGGTATTCAGGCCTTCCAACCGGTGCTCATTGAAGGTAACGCCATTCAAGTGCATCCGCTCGTGTGTACCGCCTTTAACGCGGACTTCGACGGTGACCAAATGGCCGTACACGTACCGCTTTCTGAGGAAGCTCAATTGGAGGCAAGTGAAATTATGGCTGCGCACAAGAACATTTTGAAGCCAGGTTCTGGTGAGCCGATTGTGTCAGGAAAAATGTTGGACATCGTACTCGGGTGTTGGTGGATGACCAAGGTGCTTCCCGGCGCCAAGGGTGAAGGTAAGATATTTGCAAGGCCTAACAACGCGATTACCGCATGGGACTTCGGTGTGGTAGATTTTCGCGCGAAAATCAAAGTGCTTGCCACCGATCATGAGAAATATAAGGAATATGATGGTAAGGTGTTTGAGACAACTGTCGGACGACTCTTGTTCAACTCGGTGCTTCCGAACGACTACGCCTTTATGAACAAGGAGATTGAACGAAAATCAATGGCGAATCTCGTGGGTGACCTTATCAATCGCTACGGCATTGCCGGAATCCCCGCGATTATGGACCGCATCAAGGCGTTTGGTTTCAAGTACGCGACTCTCTCGGGTATTACCTGGGGTATTGATGACGTAAAGGTTCCGCCGGGCAAGTGGGATGTCGTTAATAAGGCGAAGGAGAAATCCGAACTTGCCTACTCGCAGTGGCGCGATGGACTTCTCTCCGAAGAAGAGAGAAAGCGCAAGAATATTGAGATTTGGCACGCCGCGAAAAGCGAAGTGGAAAAACTCATTCCCGAATCACTGGATAAAAACGGTTCTGTCTTTGACATGGTCTACTCCGGTGCTCGTGGTAGCTTCTCACAAATCACGCAAATGGCTGGTATGAAGGGTCTTATTCAGAATACCGCCGGAGAGACCATTGAATTCCCGATTCTCTCCTGTATGAAAGAAGGTCTTACCCCAATTGAGTATTTCATTACTACTCACGGTTCACGCAAGGGACTTACCGACACCGCGCTCAATACCGCGAAAGCTGGGTACCTTACCCGTAAACTCTTCGTTGTCGCGCAGGACGTAATGGTGTCCGAACTGGATTGCGGTACGAAAGAGGGAATACAGATTACTCGCGGTAGTGCTTCGGGCATGGATGTCCAGCTCGCGAAGAATATTCGTGGACGCTTCCTCGCTGGAGATGTGCTAGACGCCAATGGAGCGGTCTTGTTTAAGAAGGGCGATTTGCTTTCAAAGATGGATGCGACTCAAATTCAGGAAACAGGTGTCGGCTCGGTTTCGGTGCGCTCCCCGCTCACCTGTAAGAGCGTCTCGGGTGTCTGTCAGCAGTGTTATGGTCTTGATCTCGGTAAGCACGAGGTTGTAGGTCTCGGTGAGGCGGTGGGAACGGTGGCCGCGCAAGCTATCGGTGAACCTGGAACACAGCTTACGATGCGTACCTTCCACACCGGTGGTGTGTCCACCCTCGGTGGAGACATTACCCAAGGTCTTCCTCGCGTTGAGGAACTCTTTGAGAAGCGTTCCCCGAAGAACCCTGCCGTGGTCGCACGCGTAGATGGAGTGATTGCCGAAATCAAAGACCTTGGTAAAGAGAAGGTGATTACCATCCTTCCCGATATCGCTGATAAGGCAAAGACCACCAAGAAGAAGAGCGAGTCCGAATATACAACAAGCTACAACCGCATTCCACTGGTGAAGGTGGGTGACCGTGTGAAGAAGGGTGACCTCCTCACCGACGGTGCTGCCGACATTGACGAACTCTTCAAGTACGGTGGCAAAGAACGCGCCCAAGACTATATCATCACTGAAGTTACGAAACCGTATGAACTGCAAGGAGAGACCGTGTCACGAAAGCATATTGAAACAATTGTCCGCCAGATGTTCTTCCGTCGCAAGGTGAAGGATCAGGGAGGCACAACGCTCTCGGTTGGTGATATCGTAGACCCACTCACGCTCTCGCGCGAAAACGCAGCTGCGAAAGAACGCGGAGGTGAAGAGGCAAAGGCCGACTCAATGGTTATGGGAATTTCCGAAGTATCACTCTCACGCCGAAGCTTCCTTTCAGCCGCATCCTTCCAATACACCACTCGCGTCCTCATCAACTCCGCGGTGCGCGGTAGCAAGGACACGCTTCAGGGTCTTATGGAAAACGTCATCATTGGTCGTCTTATCCCCGCCGGAACCGGCTTCAAGGGTGGACCCAAGGCAGCGATGATTGCAAAACTCCAAAAAGAACTTGAACCACAGATGTCCGAAGCGGAAGTAGAAGAAACCGCCTAACCAAAACTCACAACTAACAACCCACAACTGGAATAGTCCTCCGTTGTGGGTTGTTGGTAGTTAGTGGTAAGTTATAGGTATGAGTACTCCTGTTGAACAAGGCGACGAACGTAAGTTGTTTGCGGGGGTCGCTTCATATTATGCTAGGTTTCGTCCGTGGTATCCGAAAGAGATGTTTTCGTATCTCCGGCAGTATTTTGACTTGAGTGGAAAAGGACGACTACTTGACCTTGGGTGTGGAACCGGGCAAATACTTCTTCCACTAGTTAAGGATTTCGAAGAGGTGGTTGGTCTCGACATTGAGCCAGATATGATTGCTGAAGCAAAAAAAGAAGCGCAAAAGCGGGGAGTGACGAATGTCCGCTGGGTTACAGGCAAAGCGGAAGATATCGGAGATATGGACGAACATTTCAGACTTGTGACCGCGGGGGCATCGCTTCATTGGATGGACGGAGCAAAAGTGCTTCAAAAAATATATGATAGTCTGGAAAGGGGTGGTGGTGTCGCGCTTATCCAAAATCCGACTTCAGGCTGGACAAACAACAAGGAGGAGTGGAAAAAAGTGCGCAAAGCTATCATCCAGAAATATCTGGGCGAGGAGCGACGCAACGGGTCCTTTCTTGCACAAGGGAAAGATTGGGAAGATTTACTTGAAGAATCTCCGTTTGGGGGTTATGAAGAGTGGACGCACGACTACGAAATTACCTGGACACTTGAACAGGCGATTGGATACTTATACTCCACTTCTTTTGCGGGGCGAGAAATGTTCGGCGAAAAGATAACTGCGTTTGAAAAGGAGCTTTCAGAAGCACTTCTTGAAATAGAACCAAGTGGTGTTTTCAGAGAGAAAGTGAAGGTACAAGTATTAACGTCTAAGAAATAGCCACTACTCAGTACGTGTTACAATCTCACTATGGAGAAAGATTTTGATGGTTGGGGTGGGGAAATACAGGTATTCACCAGCGGATACTAGGGTATGAAAGAAAATATATTTGAGACAATAAAAAAGATAGACGACAACGGTAAGGAGTACTGGTCTTCACGCGAGCTTGGTGAAGTCCTAGAGTACTCTGATTATCGAAAGTTTTTGACGGTCGTAAATAAGGCTAAGATAGCCTGCGAGAACAATGGTGTGTCAGGTGGATTTTAGATGAGGTTTGGGCTATACTGACGGTAATAAATAAGCTGCTATGAAAGATAAATTTTTCAAATTTTACGCCAATCTTCCCTTAAACCTGCGGAGGGAGATAGTGTTAGACTTGGGTGAAGAAAAAGGTGGTCCTGTTACGTGGGAAGTTGCCTACAGAGAAATCAATGGCAATACTCCAAAAGGCGATGAGATTTTAGAAAAATTGATAGCTCTGAAATTTATTCCAACAGAATAACATGACCGACCAAAAAGAAATTGATACAGAAATTATAAATCTGGTTGTTGCGCGTCTCAAGAGCATTCCTGCGGATGCGCATCTTTCTGTTGGAGGAGACGAGGCCAAGACGATGAACTCGCAAGATTTGATTGCGGAAGTGAGGCAACAAAGTGAGATTGGGAAACAAATCGTGGAAAGCCAGTTATTTTTTCTCCGTTCTCTTGGAGACTTACCCATTGAAAGCAATGCGTAGTATTCTCATCACCAGGCCTCGTTATGAGTCTGCCACACATTATCTGTATCATTGGTCGGCGCTTTTGGTTCAGGTGGCACGGAGCGGCGGGAATAAAATCTTTGACTTGGAAAAGAAACGGGCTTCTCGAAAAAACGTAGAAAGCTATTTGGGTAAAAGAAAACCATCTGTTGTGATATTTAACGGTCACGGCGATACCCATTCTGTTGCGGGCCAAGACGGAGAAGAGTTAATAGTTTCGGGGCAAAATGCTGATTTACTCAAGGGCTGTGTCGTATTTATCAGGGCTTGTAGCGCGGGCAAGGTGCTTGGTCTTGAAATAATGAAGCTCGGAGGTACATCCTTTATCGGTTACAAGGAACCTTTTCGGTTTTACAGCAATGAGAAGGAATATCTTAGCAAACCCTTGGAAGACGATTATGCCCGCCCGTTCTTTGAAGCATCTAATCAGGTTGGTGTATCTCTCATAAAAGGTAAAACAGCGAAAGAGGCTGATGAAAATAGTAGAAAAGTATACAGAAAAATCATCTCTCGTTTACTCACGAGTAATGCCTCAAACTCCTTTGTTATACCAGACTTACTATGGAATATGCACCATCAAGTGTGCTATCAGAAAGAAGAGAAATAGCTACACACGTCCTGGTTACATGTATACTGCCTCAAATCTGGTACACAAAAAGAAAAGGCCGCGAAGCGCGACCTTTTCGATGGGTTTGCCACTCTACGGAAAATGCCATACAGGCTGACATTTTCTAATGCGATATAGTGTAGCAAAAGCAAGTTGTAAATCAATAGGCGAATGTGAATGACTTTTTATAACAACTATGTCAACACCCGTAGAACAAATCAAAGAGCGATTGGGGATTGCCGATGTGGTCGGCTCCTATATAAAGCTTGACCGCTCGGGAAGCTCGCTCAAGGGCAAATGCCCGTTCCACAACGAAAAGACTCCGTCTTTTTTCGTCTCGCCTGCTCGCTCCTCGTACTATTGTTTTGGGTGCCAGGCAAAAGGTGACATCTTCACCTTTGTGCAGGAGTTTGAAGGTCTGGACTTTATCGGGGCGCTTCGCGTGCTAGCACAGCGCGCGGGCGTAACGCTCACGAAGATTGACCCGAAGGTGCGTAGCGAATACGCGCGCCTGTATCTTTGTCTTGAAAAAGCGACACGGTTTTACGAGCAGAAACTTCAGGATACTCCCGAAGCCAAAAGCTATCTTGACGGACGCGGACTTTTGCCCGAAACGATAAAGGTGTGGCGCATTGGGTTTGCACCAAACGACTGGCGACAGCTTTTTGATTACCTCACTAAAGAAGGATTTACCCCGGAAGAAATGGGGAAGGTTGGCCTCATAAAACGGGCCGAACCAAACGCGCAACATCAGGGAGCGCGATTTTATGACGCGTTTCGTGGACGCGTAATGTTTCCGATACGCGACAGCGCATCGCGGGTGATTGCATTTTCTGCGCGCATTTTGCCGTCACTTGATGATGGGAAAAGTGGGAAGTACATCAACTCTCCCGAGACGATTCTCTTCAGTAAATCCCACACACTCTACGGCTTTGACCGGGCGAAGCTTATCATCCGTCAGAAGGACGCCACTATACTCGTGGAAGGGCAGATGGACATCCTTATGGCGCATCAAGCAGGCTTTGAGAATACTGTCGCTTCGTCGGGCACCGCGCTCACGGAAGAACAACTCGTTCGACTTAAGCGTCTTTCGGAAAATCTGCTCATTTCTTTTGACTCGGACAGCGCCGGGGTACGCGCGAGTGAGCGCGCTATCCGGCTTGCGCTGGCGCTCGGCATGAATGTGAAAGTTATCGCAATTGGCGCAGGTAAGGACCCTGCCGAGCTCATCCAAAAAGACCTACCTGCGTGGGAGAAGGCAGTATCCGGAGCGAAACATGTCATTGATTTTCTTTTGGACGGTTTACTCGCGTCGGCAAAAGAGGGGAGAGAGCGAGCTCTGGCGATTGAAAAGACGCTTCTTCCGTTTCTCCGTTCACTTACTTCAAGTGTGGAGCAGTCGCATTTCATAAAAGTGATAGCAGAGAAGAGCGGACTTCGCGAAGATGCGCTCTGGGAATCGTTTAAAAAGCTCGCACCTGCGGTGCAGGAGAAAGAGGTTCAGGAACCTAGGAAGGCTACTCCTCCCACGCACGCAAACACACTTGAACGAAGAGTTTTCTGTATTTACTTACTCGCGGAATCCAAAAGGGATGCGACACTCCTCTCTCGATTGGAAACTGATTTGCTCCGTATTTTTGGACAAGAGCTTCTGAATAAAAAGCAGGAACATTACCGAGCGCTACAGGATGTCCTTCTTTTGGAGGCCGAGGCACTCTACGGCATCGGTGTACCGAGTCCCGGTGAAGAGCAAGAGCTTCTGCGCCACCTTGAAGAAGGACATCTCACTGCGCTTCTCTCGGAAAAGATGGACACACTCATCGTCGCCGAGCGGGAAGGGAAGAAGGAAGAGGCACAAAGGTTGCTTGCTGAATGTAAAGAACTTACCCAGAAATTGGCTACACTTAAATCCCATCGATTCAGTCCCCAATAACCAAGGAACAATATCCAAACAAGAATTGATAAACCAATCCGCAAATTTGGAAGTTTGTACTTGAAGTTTGTTTGGCTATGGTATCTTGGTGTTTGGATATTGACTCAAATCTTGTCTTTAAGCCATTTTTAGCTATAATACTGCCACTATGCCTAAAGTAAAAAAAGCCCTAAAGAAGGGCTCCAAAGTCGTGAAAAAGAAGAAGGTATCTGCCCCCAAGGCATCCAAGAAGCGACCCGCCCCAAAGAAGGCTCCTCCGGTTACGGAGAAAATGGCTCGAGGAAAGGAACGCAACATACGTGCCGAGCGCCTTATCGCAAAGGGTAAGGGGCGCGGATTCATTACGTATAGCGACATTCTGAAAGAATTTCCTACGATTGAAGAAGATGTTAGTTTCCTTGATGAACTTTACGCTAAGTTTCAAACGGCGGGTATTGATGTACTCGAAGGGGGGAACATGCTCGATAAAGAGGTTGAAGAGCCTCATGGTAAGAAGAATGTGTACCTTGGAAAGAGCAGTGATGCTTCCTACGACTCCATTCAGATGTACCTCAAGGAAATCGGCCAGTATCCGCTCATCAACGGTAAGGATGAGAAAGAACTTGCTAAGCGCATTCAGGCAGGGGATATGGAGGCCAAGAATCTTCTCGCGCGCGCGAACCTTCGTCTTGTGGTTTCCATCGCGAAGAAATATGTCGGACGCTCGCCCGACCTCACACTCCTTGACCTTATTCAGGAAGGAAACCTTGGTCTCTTCAAGGCAGTGGATAAGTTTGATTGGACCAAAGGCTACAAGTTTTCCACCTACGCGACGTGGTGGATTCGCCAAGCCATCACTCGCGCGCTTGCCGACCAGTCGCGTACCATTCGCGTACCGGTGCATATGGTGGAAACAATTGCCAAATACAAACAGGTGGTTCGCCGATTGTCGCAAGACCTCGGTCGTGACCCGCTTCCCGAAGAAATCGGCGTTGAAATGGGTATTGATACCGACAAGGTCTACCAGATTGAGAAAATTGACCAGGACACGGTTTCGCTTGAAAGCCCTGTGGGTGATGAAGGTGATGATGGCAAGAGCACCCTGGGCGACTTTTTGCATGACGATAAGATCCTTTCACCCGATCAGGAGTCTTCACGGCGTATTTTGGGCGACCAGGTAAAAGAGATTTTGAATGAGCTTTCGGAAAAGGAACGCAAGATTTTGGAGCTTCGCCACGGACTTCTAGACGGCGTAACGCACACCCTTGAAGAGGTGGGACAGAAATTCGGCGTCACTCGTGAACGCATCCGCCAGATTGAGGCGAAGGCACACGAACGCATCCGCCAGCACGAGAAGGCGAAGAAACTCCAAGGATATTAGGACTAGGCGCTAGGTAAGAAGGCGCTAGGCTCTAGGAAGACAAAAAGAAAAAAAACGGCTCCGTCTTTGGCGGAGCCGTGTTCGTGGTGGCTGGATAAAAAAACTACTCCTGCCTTGTAATGGCTATAAGCTACTGGGATCACCTATAGCTGTTTCGTTCGGTCGAAATGGAAACGCAAAGCCGTTTTCGCTTCTCCCCCACTAACAGCTATAAACTTCTTTTGGTATACTCTCCAAATGTCAGACGTTGAATTTACCAAACTCTATAACAACCTCAACCCACAGCAGAAAGAGGCGGTGGATACGATTGAGGGGCCAGTGATGGTGATTGCGGGTCCGGGGACGGGGAAGACGACGGTGCTGACGCTCCGTATAGCGCAAATCTTGCGAAAGACCGACACGCCTCCGTCGGGGATTTTGGCGATTACCTACACCGAGGCGGGAGTGAAAGCGATGCGACAGAAGCTCCGCGCCCTTATGGGTTCACGCGCGGATGAAGTAGGATTGCATACCTTTCACGGCTTTGCGGCGGGAATACTCTCGGAGCACAAAGACCACTTTCCGCATCTTGATAGAACGACACAGATGACCGACATTGACGCGGAGAGTTTTATTCGGGAGATTCTCAAAGATGAGCGATTCGCATCACTTCGGCCGTTTGGTAATCCGGAAATGTATGTTTCCAAAATTGTGGGAGCTATCAGCGAGGCGAAACGCGAGGCGCAAACGTCGGAGATGGTGCGACTCTACGCGCATGCGGAAATAAAAAGCATCAAGGCCGACCCCGAGTCTATTTCTTCTCGCGGACCGACCAAGGGTAAACTAAAGGCAGAGGCCGAAAAGCAGATAGAAAAATGCGGGAAGACTATTCTCTTTGCGGATGTGTACGGGGCCTACGAGGCTAAGAAGCGCGCAGAAAAGCGAATAGATTTTGACGACCTCATTATTGAACTTCTTTCCGCGCTTCAGAATGATTCGCTCCTCCTCCGTCTTTTGCAGGAAAAGTTTCTGTACATTCTTATTGACGAACATCAGGATACGAACGACTCGCAGAACTTGCTTATTCGTCTCCTTGCCGATTTCTTTGATAGCCCAAATCTCTTCGTTGTGGGTGATGAAAAGCAAGCCATCTTTCGTTTCCAAGGTGCTTCGGTGGAGAACTTTCTGCGGTTTAAAAACGCGTGGAAGGATATGAAGACCATTCCGCTTGAGAAGAATTATCGTTCGCATCAGCACCTTCTTGATGGCGCATTTTCACTTATAGAACATAATTACGGAGAGGGCGAGCACGCGCATCTTCGGGTGAAGCTTATAGCGGAGGGCGCCCACACACCAAAGCCAGTTGAGCTCGTGCAGGGAACCGATAGCACGACATTGCGTTTTTTGGGTGAGGAAATTCGAGAGATTCTCAAAAACGAAGCGGAGAGTACTGTCGCCATTATCACCAAGACCAACCGTGATCTGGAACGAGTGATTCGTTTTTTGGAGCGAGAAGACATTCCTGTCGCATCCGAACGCAAAATAAATATCTTTAATCACCCCGCAGGCAATCTCTTTTTTACACTGGTGGAGTATCTTGCCGATAGCACGAATGCCGAGGCGCTGGCGAAGACCATTATGGGAGGACTCTGGGGGCTTCCGTTTGAAAATGCGATTGTGTGTATGCAGGCACTTCGTAGTGGCAAACACGGAGTTGCGGAAAGTATCCCCGCGCTTCGGCATATTCGCAATAAACTCTCGGGTGACGGAGTACTGGAGTTTTTACTTTTTGCCGGTACTGCTTCGGGTTTTGTAGGGCTCATTACGAGCGACCATGGAAGTGTGGAGGTCTGGCGAGGTATTGTAGAACTTTCCGAATATCTTATTCGTGAAGGCGATATTAGCGACCCGCGGGAGCTTCTACGGCAACTCCTTGCCTACAAAGCTTCTGCGGAAGAGCGGAGCATCAAGATAAGTGTTGGTACGCCCGAACTTCGGGTTCGCGCGATGACCGCGCACGGCAGTAAGGGTCTTGAGTTTGACTATGTGTTTTTGCCGTTCGCAACCGAGAGCTCGTGGATAGGCAGGGCGCGCGGCGAATATTTTACGCTTCCCCGAAAGGAGAAAACAGATGGTGATGATGTCAAAGACGCACGTCGGCTCTTCTACGTGGCGCTTACGCGTGCGAAGAAACATGCGGTACTGCTTTCCCCCGAAAGCTCTGCCGGAGGAAAGGTACAAACCCCCCTTCGGTTTTTGGAGGAGCTTGACGGTGCATACGTAAAGAAAGTGGTGCTTCCGCAAGAAACTGAAGACATTCTAGAAACCTCGCGTAAGGCGGGGAAAGTGTCGGACTTCGCGCAGAAAATTAACGACCTCGCAAAGACGGTGCTCCTTGAGAAAGGGCTTTCCGTGACCGCGCTCAATCACTTTCTATCCTGTCCGAGTCGGTTTATCTATCAGAGTATTTTGAAACTTCCACAGGCTCCGGCTCCGCTTCCGGAAAAGGGAATTGCCGTACATGAAGCGTTTGCGAATATTTGGAGCGAGAAGGAGCCTCGTGCTGAAAAGGTGCTTCCGGTGTTTAAAGATTCCATTTCCGCTTACTTTGAGCGGTCACTTCTTCCTGTTTTTGAAAAGGAGGCGGTCAAGAAGGAGCTTTTTGAGGATGCTCCGGTTATTGCGAGAGAACTTCAAAACCACTTTATCGGAAATGCCCTCGTGGAGTCGTGGAGCGAGTCACAGTTTGAAGGTAGCTATGAGAGCAAACCCGTCAGCATTCCCATTCACGGCAAGCTGGACGCGGTGCAGGAAAAAGGTGATGAGGTGTTCGTGTTTGACTACAAAACTAAGGAAGCGATGTCGGTTAAGGAAATAAAAGGGGAAACGAAATCATCAAACGGCGATTATTTTAGACAGCTCGTCTTTTACAAACTGCTTTTAGAGAATGACCCAAGGTATAAAAACAAAACCATTATCCCGTCACTGGTGTTCGCGATACCGGACCGAAAAGGGAAGTGTGATATCGTTTCGCTACCTATCACGAGCGAGGACATCTTGTCGGTCAAACAAAACATTCAAAGTCTGATTGACTCTGTCTGGTCGGGGCATATTATGACCGACTATTGTGACGAACCTGACTGCGAGTGGTGCAAGTTGAAAAAAGTAAGTAGCTCGTAAAAAGTAGTAAGTAGAAAGAAAAACCCGCCCGAGGATACGAGCGGGTTTTTCTTTGTATAATTCTTAAATCCTAAATCCTACTTCTTAAATCTATCGAAGAAGCGTATCAATCGTAGATTTCACGAGCTGGTAGGGGAGTGAGCCATTCATACCTACTCGCAGACCATCGGCTGAGAAGGTGATGGGAAGTTGTCCTTGGTTATCTCGATACGGTTCGAAAAGCCCGACAAGGGTCGTCTTCGCTTCCTCTGAAATAGGACTCTTAAGCACGAGTACGCTGTGTGGGGTGCCATTTACACCGGCGTTTGCACCATCCGTCATGTCGATTTGTATACGCGATTGCCCGCGTCCACTCGAGAGGCAGTCCGCGAATGATTTTTCGTTGAGTCCGATCTCTTTCGCCATCCGAGGAAGTGAGAGCAGGTCAAGGCCATCGTTTGACGGAGTCGCCTCAAATAGCTTGTCCGTATAGTCCCAAAATTTTGCGTTTCCACCAAGATCTCCCGCGCATAGGAGCGCCTCGGATTCCTTCGGAGCCTTTGAGTGAAGCTGGACGATGGGGTACTGGCGGTACACCCACGCCACCTTTCCTGCCTTTCCGTACTCATTCATCACCTGGAGCATTACATTGTGGAAACGCTTACAGAAAGGACATTCGGTATCCGAAAACTCTACGAATACGATATTTGCGTCAGGGTTTCCTCGTATGTAGTCGGTGCCGTCAATCGGGCGGAGTTTGATAGCTCCCGTAGGTTGTTGGGGAATGGCGTTTGGCATGGTAGCCTCTTTTATGGGCGTCAGGTTTTCACTTCCACGAAGAAAAATGGCTCCCGCAACGAGGAGGCCAGCTACGACAATCGCCATCGGGACGTTAAGAGGGTTTGTTTTTGAGGTTGATTCCATGGTATAGAAATAAACGTTAAGTAAATAATTAAAATTCTGAAAGAAGTGTACTATACATTTCGCATTTTGCTATCTCTCTTAAAACGGCAGAGTATGTGTCAGCACATTTTCGTTCTTCTTCTCCCAACCACTCGTATCGAGGACAATATCCTTTATCATTTTTCCGTCAGGATACTTCACCTTTCCGTGCAGAAGCGCGTGGTCGTAGATGGCCTTTGTGATACGGACATCATCAAGGCAGTATTCTACCACCTTTTGTTTTTCGCCTTGTCGCCACCAGACGTTCGCCATCGAGCCGTGCGCGATTTTGTGGTCACCAATGGTGGCTGAAGCCACCGAATCCAGCTTAATGCGCCGTCCAAGCACCTTTTGTATCTCTTTCATAAGGTCAAGGCTTTTAATGGACGTGAGGTCGCCCGGATAGTATTTGTTAAGAAGGGGAATATCAAAGTGGTCGGAGTTATAGCCGATGAGCATATCGGCCTTCTCCAAAATCGGCCACAGCTTCGGCAGGTCTTCTTCAAAGTAGCTTGTATAGGCGTCAGTCTCTGAGTCGTGGGTGCAGACACAGGCAAGGGTAAGCGACGCCGGGTCGTTTGACCCGGTGTCGGTGAAGAAATTGGTAGTTTCAATGTCGAAGGTTATCTTCCTCATAATCAAGTACCAATCTACTAATCTGTACCAATCTGCAAATACCAACGAATAAGAACCCGATCTATCTGATTAGCAGGTATTCGTAGATTGGTCTTCATTCGCTGATTGGTATTTTATTAGAAACTCGGCGATCTTGTCCTCCGCGAGCGCGGTTTCCTTGCCCAACGAAAGATTTTTCACTTTGATCTGTCCTGAAGTCTTTTCCTGTTCACCGATAATCGCAACGAACGGAATCTTCGCGCGGTCGGCGTTCTTGACCTTGGTGCCGACTTTGCCTTCGCTGTAGTCAACCACCACCCGTACCCCTGCTCGTCGTAGGCTCTGCGCTAGGTCGTTTACGTAGCCGGTCCACTCTTTGTCCATCGCAGAAAGATAGAGGTCGGCTGCAGTCGGCAGGTTTTTGGGGAGAAGGTCATAGGTTTCAAGCACGTCACGAATGGTGACATCTCCCATACCAAAGCCAACGGTCGGCACTTTTTCCACGGCAAACATATCCAAAAGGTCGTCGTAGCGTCCTCCACCAAAGAGTGAACGTGGGTTAGCGGGATTTTTATCAAACACTTCAAAGACGATACCGGTGTAGTAATCAAATCCGCGCATGAGTGTCTGGTCAAACACTATGTTTGTAATACCGAGCGCGTTAAGCGCCCCGAGAAGCGCCTTGATTTCCGCGAAGCTCTCCGAAAGTTCTTTTTCTTCAGGAAGATGAGACACAAACTCCTCAAAGTTTTTGGAGTTGAGCAGGGTAAGAAGAAGCGCATCCTTCTCTCCAAGAAGCTCACTTAAAGCTTTCTCAAACACTTCTTTCTCCATCTTTGAACGGCGGTCAATAAGCTGTGCGGTTTTGCGCGCCTGCTCGCCACTTTGTCCAAGAAGCGTGCCGATGATGTAGTTCATCACCTTGCGACTGTTGATTCGTATCTCAAAGTTACTATCCTTAATGCCAAAGCCACGCATAATTTCGTAGGCGAGCGAAATGATTTCGGTCTCGGCTTCTATGCCCGGCAGACCGAAGATATCGGCGTTCAGCTGGTAGTGTTCGCGCAGTCTCCCACGTTGCGGGCGTTCGTAGCGGAAAAGGTTCGGAGTGGAGAACCAGCGCACGGGGAAGAAAAGCGTCTTTCGTTTGCCCGCGATAAGCCGAGCGACCGTCGGGGTCATCTCGGGGCGAAGGGTGACCTCGCGGTCACCACGGTCGGTGAAGGTATAGGTCTGTTCGTTCACAATTTCCTCGCTCGTCTTTCCACGGTAGAGGTCGGCGGGCTCCAAAATTGACGCCATATATTCCTCGTATCCGAACTTTTTGCAGGTCTCTTTCCACACACCAAAAATATACTGCTCTATCGCGCAGTCGGCCGGATAAAAGTCTCGGACTCCCTTGTAGGCCTCGGTAGACAGTTTCTTTTTTGGGTCGGTCATATACACGCCATTGTAGCAGGATACTATTTTGTTTCAAAATGAAGGAAGCAAAATGAGGGAGTCGTTCGCCAAACTGTTCTTCTTCTCCCTACTACACACAGGGTATAAAAAAGCCGAGCGTGGGGCTCGGCTGATGAAAAGAAGAAAAAAATATAGAGCACCGTTCTACATGACCTTATCTGCTCTGAAACCACACCGGCAGGGGATGGTGTGACATGTCGTACACCCGTTTCCAAAATGTAGCATAACCTCTTCATGTAGCCCCACCCCAAGTACACTTGCAACAACACAGAGTGCTTCAACGCATTGCGCCATTTTTTTCCCGCGTCCTCAAAGTGAGATTTCTCATGCGTGGCTCGGTATTTTCCGACGGCCGCTTGCAGCGCTTGAACCTTCTCCGCTAAACAAAGTGCGGTGTTGGGAAGTATGGCACCACTATGTCGCGACGTGAAGTGTTTCTGAAGCTCAGGGAGTGGGATGTTTGGCGATAAACCCGTCTCGCACCACCGTGCTACCTCTTCGTGTAGTGGTACTTCCAAGCGATTCGCAATAGCGAGGAGCCAGGAGAGCATCATGCACAGGTGATAGGGCGTCCGCGCGGTGTCTGCTTTCCGCACTCGGAGCGATACCCTGGAGTTGTATTCAGCCAAGCGACCGAGCATCTCGTAGATTTCAAAGTTGCGTCCGTTGACTGCTCCATAAACGGTTTGGTTGAAGCGTTTCAAATCCGCGAGTGAGTGGTTGTTTAGGGGAATGGGGGATAGTTGTGATGTGTTCATGTGTTCAATTTGTTCTCTGCCCCAATCCTACGTGCCCCAGAGTGGATGTCAATTTACTATAGGCTAATTCGTGCGAATTAGCCTATAGTGTCTAATGCCTTTCGAAGCAGTATGTGCCGCACTGCTCTAAGTTTACCCGAACCTGGAAGTGCAGCATCTTGTCTGAATTCTTTACACAGAGGTTGACAAGAAATACTGCACCAGCTATATTAATGGCATTATGCTTTCTCAATTTATTGGAGCGGAACGCAAAAGACGCGAGATGACACAGTCATTTGTCGCTAAGGCGCTTGGTATTTCGCGTCCAACCTATATGCAGATAGAGCAGGGCGGGCGTGATATAACCGTTACCGAAGCGAGGAAACTTGCGGAGGTGTTTGATATTCCACTTGAGCGGTTTTTGAAAGGTACTGAGGTGAGCACTACCGAAGTTAGACTTCCTGTAATTCGCGGGGGGAAGATGGGACATACTGCTCTACCAAAGACGCGTGTTAATGTACCGCAAGAGAATCTTACAAAGTTTAAGGAAGTGCTTCTCTACATTCTTTCAAAAGTCGGCGGAAAGCCGAATGTCGGCGAAACAGTACTGTATAAGCTCTTATACTTCATTGATTTTGATTACTACGAGAAGTTTGAGAAGCAATTCATCGGTGCAACCTACATAAAAAACCATTATGGTCCGACCCCCATTGAGTTTAAAAAGATAGTGGAGCGGATGCAGAAGGAGGGAGAACTTGAGGTAGTCAAGAGTGTCTATTTTGAGCATGAACAGAAAAAGTATCTTGCGCGACGCGAGCCGAAGCTCTCTGTCATTTCAGGCGAAGAGAAAGCACACATTGACGATGTGCTTGCGCGTCTTTCTGATAAAAACGCAAAGGAACTTTCCGATTATTCGCATAAGGATGTGCCGTGGGCGGTTGCCAAGATGGGCGAGCCGATTGAGTATGAACATGTGTTCTATCGCACGGATGAGTTTTCCCGTCGCTCATATGAAGCTCTTTAAACGTACACCTGAATTTGAAAAAGAGTTCAAACGACTTGTGAAGAAGTTTCGCTCGCTTGATGAGGATATATGTAGTTTTGAAAAAATACTTGAAGCCTATCCGACCGGTGTCGGCAGTAAGTTTGTTATTATTCACAGCGATAGTGGCGTAAAGATTGTGAAAGCTCGGCTCGCATGTCGCGCTCTCCGTGAGTCGTCCCTCCGGGTGATTTACGCATGGCACGAACAGTGTGTCACCTTTTTCTACATTGAACTGTATCATAAGGGCGAAAAGGAGAACGAGGACCGCGTGAGGATTTCCGAGTACTTGAAAAGTCTGTGATTTTTGTATTTTTCCCGCATAATGCTATACTTTCGGCCATCTATGATACGGCTGGGACTTACCTTTGATGACGTACTCCTTGAACCGCGGAGGACCGCGGTGAATCGTCGTGATGCGAATGTCGAAACGCGCCTTTCTAAAAAGGCGCGTCTTGCTATCCCGCTTCTCTCGGCGGCGTCCGACACGGTCTCGGATGCGCGGTTTGCGATAGCACTGGGGAAGCTCGGCGGGATGGCGGTGCTCCACCGCAACTGCAGTTTGGAAGAGCAGGTGAAGATGGTACAGGAAGTGAAGGCGTCGGGAGTGCTGGTGGGTGCGGCGGTGGGACCGCTTGATGTGGCGAGGGCGGTCGCGCTTGCGGAGGCGGGAGCGGAGGTAATTTTCATTGACTGTGCGCACGCGCACGCGCCGGGGATTATTGCGTCGGCGAGGGAGATGAAGAAAAGATTTAAATCCCTCCCGCTGAATACAGCGAGTGCTCCCTTTAACAAGGGGAGAATAAGTCCCCAGCTGGTGGTGGGAAATATCGTGACGAAAGAGGCGGCGAAAGACTTTGCAGGTATCGCGGATGCACTGAAGGTTGGCATCGGCCCCGGCTCTATCTGCACGACAAGAATTGTAAGCGGTGTCGGCGTGCCTCAGCTCACGGCAGTTATGGATGTGGTCTCGGTCGCGAAAAAATATGGCATTCCGGTTATTGCGGACGGCGGTATTCGTTATTCGGGAGACATTGTGAAGGCACTTTCTGCTGGAGCATCTTCGGTGATGCTTGGCTCGCTTTTTGCGGGAGCAGAGGAAGCGCCCGGGGAAGTGATTGCGATTAACGGAGTGAAGTACAAATCGTACCGAGGAATGGGAAGCAAAGAAGCGCTGGAGAAGAGGCATGCCACAGATAGATACTCCGCGCAGACAAAAGAGAACACCACCACCCCGGCCTCCGGCCACCCCTCCTCACCTAAGGAGGGGAAACTCCATGTGGTGGAGGGGGTGGCGGGGAAGGTTCCGTATCGTGGAACCGTGGCGGATATTGTGGAACAGCTCGTCGGTGGTATCAAATCGGGAATGGGATATATTGGCGCGAAAACCGTAGAAGAGATGCCGAAGCAGGCGCGGTTTATACAGATAACGAATGCTGGGCTGAAGGAGTCACATCCGCATTCACTGTCGTGAGAAAAACCAATCTGCGAATACCTGCGAATAAGAAAAGAATTCAGCATTAGTAGGTATTGGTAGATTGGTCGGGATTAGTTGATTGGTATTTGATTAGTATGGAGCAGAACACACAAACCGACACAATTGCCGTTTTGGATTTTGGCTCACAGTATAGCCACCTTATCGTAAGGAGAATACGAGAGCTCTGCGTGCATGCCGAGCTTTTGCGTCCTGACACATCCGCGGATAGGCTTGCGGGGTTTGCTGGTGTGGTACTGTCGGGGGGTCCGCAAAACCTGTCAGAGTCTACGGCGCTCAAAGCGGACCCGAAGCTGTACACGCTCGGTATTCCGGTGCTTGGAGTCTGTTACGGTCTGCAACTCATCGCGCATCAGCTCGGCGGGAAGGTTACGGCGGGGAACAAAAGGGAGTATGGACCGGTGCGTGTGGAGCTTTCGGGAAAGTCGGAGTTGTTTAAGGGGTTAAACACCACCGCCCTGACCTCACAAAAACACCACCACCCCGCCTCCGAAGACGGAGGCACCCCTCCTCAACTGAGGAGGGGAGAAGAGGGGAAAAAGCGGGAAGAACTGACGTGGATGTCACATGGCGACCAAGTGACAAAGATTCCCAAAGGCTTTAGCGTCACGGGAAAATCGGATGCGTGTCCGATTGTCGCGATTGAAAACGTGGAACAGAAGATTTATGGCATTCAATTTCATCCGGAGGTAAAACACACGGAGCACGGAACGAAAGTGCTCCAAAACTTTTTGACTATTGTCGGCGCGAAAAAAACCTGGAACCTCGGCAAGAATTGGATAGAGGCGCAGGTGGAGGATATCAAAACAAAGGTGGGAAGCGGTCGCGCGATCTGCGCGCTTTCGGGCGGAGTGGATTCTACCGTCGCGGCGTATCTCGTACATCGCGCCATTGGAAAACAGCTTACCTGCATTTATGTCGACACGGGAATGATGAGGCTGGGTGAAACCGAGCAAATCAAGAAGACATTTTCAAAACTTCCCAAACTGGATTTTAGAGTGGTGGACACGGAGAAAGAGTTTTTGAAGGCATTGCGGGGAGTGACCGAGCCGGAGAAGAAGAGAAAGGTGATTGGGGAATTGTTTATTAGGTTGTTTGAAAAAGAATCCAAAAAACTCAAGGGTGTGAATTTTCTCGTGCAAGGGACGCTGTATACCGATGTGATTACCTCGGGCGTGTCGGTGGGCGGAAAGGCCTCCGTCATTAAGTCGCATCACAACGTCGGCGGACTTCCGAAAGATCTGAAGTTTAAGCTCATAGAACCGCTTCGCGATTTGTATAAAGACGAAGTGCGCCTTATCGGCAAGGAACTTGGGGTGCCGGAGGCTATCGTGAATCGACAGCCGTTTCCGGGTCCGGGGCTGGCGGTGCGGATTATCGGCGAGGTGACCAAAGCGAAACTGGATACGCTACGCTTGGCGGACGCGATTTTCCGTGAGGAGCTCATTACTTCGGGAGAAGCAAAAGGTATCGCGCAGTACTTTGCGGTACTTCCCGATATTAGGAGTGTCGGGGTGCAGGGTGACGCGCGCACCTACGGACATCCGATAATTCTGCGAGCCGTTACCACGATGGACTTTATGACCGCCGACTGGGCTCGCATTTCGACAGACACGCTCGCGAAGGTTTCCGCGCGTATCACGAACGAGGTTGCGGGTATTAATCGGGTGGCGTACGATATCACCTCAAAGCCACCTGCGACGGTGGAGTGGGAATAAAGAGATGGAATATGAACCATGAAGGATGGAATATAAGAAAGAAGTGTGAAAAGCCCGCAATTGCTACTAACTACTTTCTATTAACTACGTACTAATTATTATGGGCCAAAGAACAAAAACTCCACGAGCAGAACTCCACACACACCTTGGCGCGGCGGTTGACCCTGTGATTATGTGGACCATCGCGCATCGGCAAGGTATCAGACTTCCCGTCAAAGACTATTGGGATTTTGAAGAGCTCATCACGATGGGCGCGGATGAAAAGAATAAAGGGGTGGACGATATGGACAAGAAGTACTACCACCTCACCGAGCTTATTCAGTCGTCTCCCGAAGCCATTGAAGAGGCGGTTCATTCGGTTATCGGAGGAGGATACCGCAAATGTAACTTGGTACTCCAGGAACTTCGCTTCAGCCCGATGAAACGCAACCGCACGGGAGAGCGCGACCTTGACTTCATTATGCTCGCGGCGCTGTGGGGAATGCGCAGGGCGATGGTGGAGTATCCGCAGGTGACCGCCGGACTCATCGTTGCGATGGACCGGAGTTTTACCCCTGCGCAAAACGCGATTACGATTGAGAAGGCGATTAAGTATGCTTCAGACGGAATTGTTGGCATTGATATTTGTGGACCCGACCGAGATGATTTTTCTATGAAAGACCACGCGCCACTTTTCGCCCGCGCGAGGAAGGCGGGACTCGGGCTTACGATACATTCGGGAGAGACAGGCAACCTTGAAGAGCTTCGCTATGTGGTGCGTCATATTAAGCCCGAGCGAATCGGACACGGAATTGCATGCATACAGGATAAGAAGCTTATGGCCGATATCGTCAAGCAAGGTATTGTGCTTGAGCTTTGCCCCACGTCAAATCTGCGGAACAGTGTGGTGAAAGATGTGGAGGAGCTCCGCACCATTATCCGCACTCTTATAGACCACAAAGTGCGTTTTACGATAAACACCGATGGGCCCGAAATGTATAGAACGAGCGTGCTCAAAGAGGAGGAGTTTCTGCTCGCGAATGATATTATGAGTGAGAAGGAGCTCGCACAGTGCACGAAGTGGGCGTTTGAAGCAACTTTTATAAAGACGAAGGATGGTAAGAAGGTTAGAAAATAATCCACTTAGGTTCAACCTAAGTGGAAATGTATATGGAAGAGCGATTTACCAAAATTGAACAGGAGCTTCAGGCGATTGCCGAGCGCAACGCACGGGTAGAAGCCGACAAGTCGTGGGAGACCAGTTTCTTTCGGAAGTGTACGCTTGCGGTCATGACGTATTTTGTTGCGGTACTTCTTTTATACTTGATTGGAGCGGAACATATTTTCTTGAGCGCGCTCGTACCAGCCGTCGGATTTATTCTCTCGGTGCAGACTCTTCCTGCCGTGAAGCTTTGGTGGATTGGCAGATTTCTCAAAAAATAATGATGAACGGTAAACTTCAATTCGCCTGGAACTTTCTCTGTCACCCTGTACGAAACGCCTCACTCATTCCAAGCTCCAGTTTCGCAAGTAAGGCAATGCTTGAGGGCGTTGATTTTTCTACCGTGAAAACGGTGGTGGAGCTCGGTCCCGGCACGGGAGTATTTACGGAGGAAATACTGAAGCGATGCACACCCGGTACCAAAATACTTTTGATTGAGCTTGAAAAAGATTACGTGACGTTGCTTCAAAAGAAATTCGGTGACCGCGTCATCGTGGAAAGCGCGAGCGCGCACCTTCTGGACGCGATACTCGCGAAGCACGGCGTTACCGAGGTTAACCTTATCGTTTCAGGACTTCCGTTTTCGCTTCCGCACGAGGTAAAGGAAAAGTTGTTCGCGTCGCTCGCAAAGCACACGTCGCAAGGGGCACACTATCGCTTTTTCACCTACAATCCTCCCCTGATGAAGCGTGCGTACGCGAACCTTCCCATACACAAGCTATCGTTCGTACCTTTTAATATTCCGCCAATGTGGGTATACGGCATCAACTAGTATGAGTACCCACGCTTTTTTTGCGATACTTGCGACAACGATTGCACTCGCAAATAAAATCCCCTACATCGCGGATATTTATCGGCTGAAGACGACTCCGCACAGCTACTCCTGGCTTATCTGGACACTGCTTCAGGGGACCGGCGCGCTCGTTATGCTAAGCGGTGGTGCGGGATTTGGTGTTGCCTCGCTTCTCGCCGGAACCGTCCTGTGCGCCTTCATCTTTTTGCTTTCGCTTCGTTACGGCACAAAGAACATCACCACGTTTGATACGATCTGCTTTATCGGAGCACTCATTGCGACAGGAGTTTGGTTCTTTTTGCATGATGCGTTTCTCTCTATTCTGCTCATCTCCGCCATTGATTTTATCGCGTTTCTTCCCACATTTCGGAAGGCGTACGAAGAGCCATACAGTGAGACGCCCATAATGTATCTCTTTGCCGGTATTGGGGAGGGGTTCGCGCTTCTCGCCCTGACCAATATTACCTTTACCACCTCCTTCTATTTGATAACCTTAGTTATTACCAACCCACTTTGCGCGGGTATCATTTGGTTTAGACGAGCGAAGCTTAACAATTAAACAATAGTGCTATGCTGATTAAAGACTTAAACAACTGTGAGGAGTTTATCGCTGGCGATAAGACAATACTTCGCGAGTTGTTACACCCCCAAAAAATTACGAATGTGGCTTTCCGCTACAGTCTCGCTCACGCGACGGTAAAGGCGGGAGAGAGTTCAACTTCGCACGCGCTCAAGACTTCGGAGGTGTACTATATTCTGGAAGGGGAGGGAGAAATGCACATTGGTGACGAATCCGCGATGGTACACGCGGGGCAAGCCGTCGTCATTCCGCCGAACGCCAGGCAGTATATTCGTAATGTTAGTAGGGGCGCTTTGAAATTTCTTTGCATTGTAGATCCTGCGTGGCGCGTCGAAGATGAAGAAATTATGTAACCGACGGCGTCTGTCTATTCGCCAATTCGCGCGAATTGGCGAATAGATAGGGCGCGGTTATAGGAGAAATATGCAATCGCGAATAGAGAAAGTAAGGAAAATACTCATTCAGGAGAAAGCGGACGCGCTTTTGGTGTGGAATGGTGAAGGAAGCGGACAGCCGGCAACAGCATGGTTGTCGGGGTTTTCTGGGACGTCCTCGGCGCTGCTGTTTGCTCGAGAAAAAATCCTCTCTATGGGCGAGTTCGCCACGAGCTTTAGCCGGCCTCCGGCCACCTCCTTTAGAAAAGGAGGAATAAGAATAAGAGCTTTCTTGATTACCGATGGACGGTATACGGCACAGAGCAAAAAAGAAGCAAACGGATTTAAGATTTTCATTACTTCGCGGGAGAGAACCGCGACACAGATTTTGGAATCGCTTTGCAAACAGTATCATCTGCACAGGATTGTGTTTGATGGAAGTGTCACCTCCTACAGTGCGATCGAAGACATCACGAAAGCAATCTCAGCCGTTAACTTTTTGTCACGTAAACGTGTCCTGCAGGAGCTTCGAATGGTCAAAGATACGGAGGAGATACGACTGCTTAAAAAAGCAGGGGATATTACCGTTCGGGCGTTCATGCGACTTTTACCCGAGCTATATAGTGGGATGACCGAAAAAGAAATCGCACAGCGTCTTGAAATGCTCTGCATAGAGGAGGGATCGGAGGGTGTGGCATTTCCTACGATTGTCGCTTCGGGTAAGAACGGCGCGTTTCCGCACGCGCGGGTAACGGATAAAGAAATTAAGAACGGAGAGCTTGTCACGATTGATTTCGGTGTGCGGTATAAGGGATATGTTTCGGATATGACCCGCACGGTTGGAATAGGGAAGATAGGGTCACGTCTCAAACGAATGTATGAAGCGGTTCGAAAGGCGCAGGAGCTCGGGTGCAAGAAGGCAAAGGCGGGAGTAACTGGAGGAAAAATTGATGCCGTGTGTAGAAACTATCTTGAGAAGAAAGGCTTCGGAAAATATTTCACGCATTCCACGGGACACGGTATCGGTATTGAGGTGCATGAGCTTCCGCTAGTTTCTTTTCGGCAGAATACAAAGATGCCGGTGGGCGCGGTTATTACCTGTGAACCTGGTGTGTATATTCCAAATGTGGGTGGAGCACGTATTGAGGACGCACTGGTGCTTACCAAAAGAGGAAATCTAAAACTGACAGAAGGTATCCCGAAGGAACTCATTGTACTCTAAGTGGACCGTGAAAGCTTTCCGCTGTGGTCAAAAAACTCTGCAAGGGGTTGTTACGTATACCTTCACGCTTCGCGTTGTCCTACTCTCGTCTCTTTTGCTACACTTATAGTATATGAAGCTCAATAGCGGGCAAAGATTTTTATACGCGAGGATTACTATTCTCGTGCTTTTGGTGGGGGCATTTGCTTTGGGGGTGTTGGGGTTCAGAGGATTTCCGTTTTGGTATGGTGGATTTGTTTTGTGCTTCTGGGGCGCGCTTGGACTTTTGAATTATGGACAGCACAGTTCGCTGTGGCTTTCTTATAAGAAACCGTGGCTGTTTGTACTTCTCTACGGCGCGCTCGCAGGCACTTCCTTTCTTTCCGATACCTTTGGGCTGAACGCGCATCTGTGGTTTTACCCGTTTTATCACGGCATCTCGCTCCTGTGGGTATGGCTTGTCCTGTATCCATTTGGGGGACTTGCAATACTTGAACTCCTCTATTTTTTGGCGGGACATCTTGACGCACCACTAGAGTTCAGACAGTATCCGCAAACACAGGGACATAGGTTCTTTGATGTTTTTGAGAGTTTGCTTTTTCTTGGTATGGTCGGGGTGGTTGTACTCGGCGCTATTCACGTACCGAGTGGACTCACGCTTCCGGCGATATTCGCGTTTGTAGTTGTTTGGATTATTTCTGCGCTTCTCAAACTTAGATTTCACATTACACATCTCGGACAGTATACGCTCGTTATCGTGCTGACGACGCTACTCGCGACGCTCTCGTACGGGCTTTCTGGTTTTGCGACGCGTTCATGGATATGTCTTGAAACAACGTTCTTTGATGTCCTCCTGTTTGGTTTCCCGTTTTGGGTGTGGGTAGGTTCATTTTGGTTCGTACTTATTACACTGCGGTTGTGGATTTTTTTGGTGCTTCACCCGAAAGTGAAATGACGTTGCTCCAAAAAGAGTGCACCCCGAAGGGCTTCGAGTGTTTTTTGTTATACTGATAGTATGCGGAACAAACTTTTTCTTTGCGGGGGAATTATTCTTTTGGCAGTTGTGCTGTTTGTCGTGTTCGCATCCGCGAAACACATGAGTCCCACACTTTCTATTGGTGGACACGTGATACAGCTTGAACTTGCGGACACCGAAGCGAAACGCATCCTTGGGCTCGGAGGCAGGGAAGTGATAGGGGATGACGAGAGCATGCTTTTTGTGTTTCCGAAAAGCGACAAGTACGGTATCTGGATGAAAGGGATGCGTTTCCCGCTTGATATTGTGTGGCTTGAAGATGGACAGAAAGATGCGGGGGGAAAGCAGATGCTTGTCGTGCTGGAGATACAGGAGAACATAGCTCCCGAAACTTACCCAGAGATTTTCTACCCAAGAGAGAAAGCGCTCTATGTGCTCGAAATGAAGGGAGGCTCTGCACAAAAGAGTGATATGCACGTCGGATCAATCTTGACCCTAAAAAAGTAGTATTGTCAATATTTGCCAAGTAAGGTATACTGCGTAGCGGTTTATACCAGACAATCGCTTCGACCTCTGGTCGGAGAGGAAAGTCCGAACACTAACATCTTTGCGCAAGCAAGGACGTAAAAAGGTAGTGGGTAACGCCCATCCGTCGCAAGACGCGAGATGCGAACAGCAACGCTCAACGCCGAAAGGCTAGAGGTTCCACGCAAGTGGAACGTCCTCATCGTAAGGTGAGGCTGAAACGGCTAAATTTCTTACCCGAGTGCAAGGCCGTGTCCTGGCGCAAGCTAGGGAGTGCCGCTTGACCCCGCGAGTAATCGCGGAGCTAGATAAATGATTGTCCCCCCTACCACTTTGGATAAAACCAAAGTGGTAGGGGGACAGAATTCGGCTTATCGGTATAAATCGCGAAATAATAAAGCCCCGGAGACGGGGCTTTATTGTAATTGCGGAGAATACCACGACGACTTGCCCTGTGGATGAATCCGCAAATGTAGGCGGGGTCGGCGGAGCCGATTCATCTACAACAAAGTTTGCCCTGGTGCCTCGCCTAAACCCTTACCGCTTTGCGGTGGGGATAGGACGAGGCCAAACTTTATTGCGTAAGATATGGAGTGTGTATACAGATTGCAGACTTCACTCCATCCGTTATAATGTACGCACTGGAGCGACGTCTTGTTTTCGGCTTCTTAATATAAGAGTGTATCTATCTATCTACTAGTAGCTATTTTTTTGACTATGTCACTATTTTCTTTTTTGCAAAGGAAGGCTGGGTTAATTCAGGACGAAGCAACCTCGCGAAATACTGACCGAGCTTCCACTTTTTTCCTTGTTGCGACGGTGTTTCTCTTGCCGATATTTTTTATTCCTTCAATTTCATTTTCGTATATTTTTAGTAAAGCCCTTTTGCTTTCCATGTTGACCCTTGTCTCTCTTGTGCTATGGCTCAGTGCGAGACTCCGCGACGGTAAGTTTATTGTCCCAAGTTCCCCGATGCTCCTCGCCATGGCCATCTTCGTCGGTCTTTTTGCACTTTCTAGTCTCTTCTCAAGGGATGCCACTTTTTCGTTTTTTGGACAAGGTCTTGAAGTTGGCACGGCCGTGAACCTTCTTGTGGTCTTCGCGCTTGCGTTCCTCGTTTCAGTGGTGTTCCGCACGGGTGAGCAAATTGTAAAAGGCTATATCGCGTTTTTCGCCTCTTTCGCGCTCATTGCGTTATTTCACATTTTGCGACTTGTGTTTGGTCCAGATTTTCTTGCATTCGGCATCTTCACCGATACCGTTTCAAATACGGTAGGTCGGTTAAACGATCTCGGTATTTTCTTTGGAGTCTCGGCGCTTCTTTCGCTCCTCACGATTGAACTTATACCGCTTACACGAGTATTTAAGGTTATTCTTTCGCTCGCACTTCTCACCTCTCTCTTTTTTCTTTCACTGGTCAATTTCAGTTTACTCTGGTTTGTGCTGGGTCTGTGTTCGCTTGTCCTACTCGTTTTTCTCCTTTCCTTTGGTCGAGCGCTCGCAAGACGAGGTGCGGAAGACGATATTCTTTTTAAGGAGCCACGTTCTGTTCGGAAGATTCCGTTAGCTTCGTTTGCGGTATTGCTTATTTCCGTGGTCTTTATCTTGCCGGGAAGCACCATTGGTGAAAGGGTGGGAAACGTCTTCACTTTTTCTCAAAATGATCCACGTCTGTCTTGGGGCGCCACGATGGAAGTCGTCAAGGAGACGCTTCAAGTCAGTCCGCTCCTTGGGTCCGGACCCAATAAATTTGGTTCGGAGTGGTTGAAGTACAAACCTAAAGACATCAATATGACAGTATTTTGGAATACCGACTTTACCTACGGGGTGGGTCTTGTGCCGACTTTTGTGGTCACCTCGGGTATTTTGGGAGGGCTTGCCTGGCTTATATTTTTCCTGCTATTTCTTCTTTCAGGATTTCGAGTGGTACTGTCCGATATTTCTGATATCCTATCGCGATACCTCCTCACCTCCTCGTTCCTTGTCGCGCTGTTTCTCTGGGTTTTTTCCATCTTCTATGTTCCGTCGCTCACCATTTTCAGCCTTACCTTTATCTTTACAGGACTGTTTATTGCGTCACTTTCCGCTTCGCGTATGCTCGAGGTTAAGACCATTTCGTTTGCAAGCAATCCTCGGGTCGGTTTTGTCTCGATACTCATGCTTATTTTGCTTCTCATTGGAAGTGTCACGCTCGGGTATGTACTTACGCAGAAGTATGTCGCCTCTATCTTCTTTCAGAAGGGAATTGTCAGCTTCAACATAGCGGACAACCTAGATCTGACTGAGAAGCAAATTGTGAAGGCAACAACCCTTAATCCCCTGGACATGTACTATCGCTTTCTCACCGAGCTCACGCTTATACGTATGAACAAACTCTTGAGTCAAAATGACCCAAAGATGTCTGTCGAAGCGGTGCGTAGTGCATTTCAAACACTGCTCACCACTGCCCTTGCGAACGCACGACAAGCGGTCGCGCTGGGTAAAGCGAACTATGAAAATCAGATGACCCTCGGCCGTGTCTTTGAGGCTGTCGTACCGCTCAAGATTGACGGAGCCTATGAAAATGCAAAGGACGCATACACCGAGGCCATGAAATTGAATCCAAGGAATCCCTCGATTCTCCTCACCATCGCCCGTCTTGAGGTCACCAAGGGTGACAATGCGAAGGCGCGAGAAAACATAAACCAAGCACTGAAAGAAAAAGCGAACTACACCGAGGCGGTGTTTCTTCTTTCGCAGATAGAGGCGCAGGAGGGTAACATTAAAGAGGCTATCGCTTCAGCCGAGTCGGCGGCAACATTTTCTCCCGACGACCCGACGGTGCTCTTCCAGCTAGGACTCCTCCGTTTTAACGACAAAAATTATACGGGGGCAATAACCGCGCTCGAGAAGTCGGTTACACGTAGTCCAACTTACGCGAACGCGAAGTATTTCCTCGGACTTTCCTACGCGAAGTTGAACCGAATTGCCGATGCTACTGCCCTGTTTCTGGACCTTCAGACAAATAATCCCGACAACAAAGATATAGAACAAATCCTAAAGAACTTGAAAGCCGGAAAAGACCCGTTTTATGCCACGCCTCCTCCAACCGCGACTTCCGGAAAGGGCCTTAAGCTTCCTGTAGAGGAAAAGGCGGTTAAAACTTCAAAGGTCGGAGCATGAGGTGAAGCAACACTCAGCTAGCGAAAGCACACCGCATGGTAGGTAAATTATTCAAATTCATAGAGAGAGAGATAAGCGGACTCCACGAGGCCGCTTATCTATTGGGCTTCTTCGCGCTTCTCTCGCAGATTTTAGGATTCCTCCGCGACCGCCTGCTTGCGTCGCAGTTCGGCGCGGGAGAAATACTGGATGTGTACTACGCTTCGTTTCGCGTTCCGGACCTCATCTTCATCTGGAGTTCGTCTATGGTGTCACTCTCGGTGCTTATTCCGTTTCTCTCTCGAAAACAGCAGGAAGGGAAGGCTTCCGCTCGTGCTTTCCTCGACTCTGTCTTCTCGGCTTTCTTTTTCTTCTTGGTCATTATTAGTATTATTGCTGGTGTTTTCGCCCCAGAAATAACCAGATTCTTTTTTCCCGGGTTTAGTTCTGAAATGCTCACTACGGCGGTGCTTCTTACGCGCATCCTTCTTCTTCAGCCGATATTCCTGGGTATCTCCAATTTGTTCGCGAGCGTTACCCAGCTTGAGAAGCGCTTTTTCGTGTATGCAGTGAGTCCCATTCTGTACAATCTCGGCATTGTGATTGGAGTAATCTTCCTGTACCCCTTATTGGGACTTTCGGGACTCGCGTGGGGCGTGGTACTCGGAGCACTGCTTCACCTCGGCATACAGATTCCAGTCATTGCGCGCGCAGGAATGCTTCCACGGCTACGACTTACCTGGAATGTCGGGGTTGTGAAGGAGGTGGTGTTTGTTTCTCTTCCGAGAACGATTGCACTTTCCTTGCAAAATATATCGGTACTGCTCATGACGGGTCTTGGTTCGCTTCTCGGTGTCGGTTCCATCGCTATTTTTAATCTTTCCTGGAATCTTCAGTCCGTTCCGCTCGCGATTGTCGGAGCAAGTTATTCGCTCGCCGCATTTCCGACACTTGCCGGGCTGTGGAACAAGGGCGAACGAGCAACCTTCATAGCAACCCTTTCCACTGCTATGCGACATATCATATTTTGGTCTATGCCCGCACTCGTCCTTTTTGTTGTCCTTCGCGCGCAGATTGTACGTACAGTGCTCGGAAGCGGAGCCTTTGATTGGGGAGATACCAGGCTTACCGCCGCGGCACTCGCGCTTTTCGCACTTTCCGTAGTGGCGCAGAGTATGACGCTCCTCTTTACCAGGGGCTACTACGCGGCAGGGAAGACGCGCACGCCACTTCTTATCGCGACAGGTGGAACACTCATAACCGTCGCTTCCGCTTTTTTGTTTTCCACATTGTTTTCTGACATTTCGATCCTTCGCTACTTTTTAGAATCCCTTCTCCGTGTGTCCGACATCTTCGGCACCGAAATGCTTGTGCTTCCGCTTGCGTACTCCGTGGGGAGCATCGTGAGTGCGGGTATCTTTTGGTTGCTATTTACCCGCCACTTTGAGAAGTTTGACCTCGCGGTCACGCGTACGTTTTGGCAGAGCTTCGCCGGGAGTGTCTTTATGGGATTTATTTCGTACGGATTACTCGGCGTTTTTGACGAGGTGTTTAACATTCACACTACGCTTGGTATCTTTCTGCAGGGATTATGTGCGGGACTTGGTGGAATGATTGCAGGTGCATTTATTCTCTACGTACTCGGTAATGAGGAGATTCGAGAAATCTGGAAGACCATTCACCACAAAATCTGGAAAGCAAAGTTCATTGGCCCCGACCCAACCGAGACCAGCTTTTAGGTGCTGGATTCGACAGGCTCACCACCCCGAGGAATTTGTGGGGTAGCTTTTAGGGATTAAGAAAAAACCGCCCCGATTTTCATCGAGGCGGTTTGCGTGTTTACAAGTACAACGCCCTCTCTATTTTGGGAATGACCCAAGGATGGTGAACTCCTTAGTGCACTCTTTCATTTCGAGAAGCGCTCCGAGAGTGCGAGCTTCTTTTTCATGTCCTTCAAGCTCAATATAGAATCCATAGTTCCACCCTCCAAGGGAAACAGAGTGAATGGCGGTCATATTGATTTGGCGAGAAGCAAAAGGGACAAAGGTTTCGAGAAGCATTCCTGGTTCATTCGGGATTCGGAAAATGATAACCGTTTTATCATTCCCCGTTGGTACGCTCTCCTGCTTTGGTCCGAACACGAAAAACCGTGTCATGTTGTCTTCAAGGTCTTGCACATCATATTCAATGACCTTCAAGTTGTACTCCTTTGCGGCAAGCTTTGATGCGATTGCGCCAAGATCCATTTCAGGATGTTCCGCTACAAACTTTGCCGCGGAGGCTGTACTGGTAGTTGATTCAATTTGCGTGAACCCCCAGCGTTTAAGCGATTTACTGCATTGGCCGAGGGCTTGCGGGTGGGACAGGATTCCTTTCAGTTTAGTGCTGTGATATATCGTCTGCTTTGACAGAAGACAGTGTCGTATTGGCAGTTCCACCTCCCCAATGATGCGCAAGGGGTAGCTAGTGGATTGCTTCGCCAAATATCCAAGGACATCAACGACATCGCCATAAGTGCTGTTTTCAACAGGAATGATACCGAGACCAGACCCACGTTCCGCAGCTTGCAGTACGCTCACATTGGTAGATTCGAACAGTATCGGCGTGTCATACTCCAGTTGAAGTTTTTGTACCGCAATTTTTGCGGCTTCATGTCCGTATGATCCCTTTGGTCCGAGACAGATCATTGCTGTCTCGATGTCTTCGTGATTGTGTTCTGGATTTAGCATTTTGCTTCCCCTTCTCTGTTATTTAGTTGTCAACGAACATATTTTCTTATCTGCACAAGCAAACAAGCCAGTCGCTGAAGATCTGGCTTGTTTCCACATTATTCTTGAATCTTAAATCTAAATTCTTGAATCTATTTTATGGACACAGGTCAGACCTCCACCGATAAAGGCTTAGTAGTAAGAAAGAAGAATAATGCAGCTGTTTGTCTTGTCATGTGTTTTGAAATTAAAAAGACGGCTCCCCAAGCGGGGAGCCGTCTTTATATCTAGGTTTATTTTAACTAATTTAGATACAGGCAAACACCCCACTCATATTCATGGTGTTGCTAAAAAAGAAAGTTTCTGTGTTTGTGGCCGATTTCATTACTTTTTCAATGTACACGATGTCGGCCCAAGCGTCAACTTTTTTGTCCACGTATATATTTTTCTATTGTTGCACAATATGATATTATTTCAGTGTGGCACGAGCAAAGATAACCTTAAAAAGGGAGGTATTACAGAATCTGTATTGGAAACAGAACTTAACTCCGGTTGAAATTGGTAAAAGATTTCACTGTAGTTTTAAGACAGTTCGCAACCGAATCAAGGAATTCGGTATTCCGTTTAAAAATCCCGCAATAGCTCGGATGCGGTATAAAAAGGCAGATTGCACCGATGACCCAACACTTCGTGCCTATATGTTAGGATTTAGGCTGGGCGACTTAAATGTCTATAAGAGAGGGGAGAAGTCGGAGACAGTAGTGGTTCGGTGTCACACGACACACAAAGCGCAAGTATCGGTTATGAAATCCTTGTTCGGTGAGTTTGGTCGCGTTTCAATAACTCCTCGCGAAAATCATTTTACGGTGAACTGTTTTCTGAACCGGACATTTGAATTTCTTCTACCGAAGAATGAGGCAGTATGGCAATGGGTACGAGATAATGATACTGTAGCTCCGAGCTTTATTGCCGGATATGTTGATGCGGAAGCAAACTTTATCATCAACCAAGGACGTGGTAGGTTTAAGATTGATTCTTACGACCATTACATATTAGAGTGGATATGTGTGTGGCTTGCTAAGAAAAGTATCTCATATAAGTATCGGTGTCTTCGGAGAAAGGGGCCTTCTTGGAGAAATCAGCCCCCGCTCAACGGTGACCTTTGGCGATTAAATATCAACGAGGCCAATTCCTTAGAGAAATTTATCAAAGAAATCTTTCCTTTTTTACGACATGCTCATAGGATACGAGATGCAAAAGAGTGCATAGATAACGTCGTCTTACGAAGAAAAAATGGCTCAATTAAATAACATACGAAATTTTGCAATACTGGCGCATATAGACCACGGTAAAAGCACCTTGGCGGATCGCCTCTTGGAGATAACGGGGACCATTGAGAAACGTAAGATGCAAGACCAAGTACTTGACTCAATGGAACTGGAGCGAGAAAGAGGAATCACAATTAAGATGACTCCCGTGCGTATGTTCCATACTTTAAATGGCACACGCTATACGTTTAATCTTATTGACACCCCTGGGCATATAGATTTTGCATACGAGGTGTCCAGGTCGCTCAAGGCCGTGGAGGGGGCTATTGTGCTCGTGGACGCGACGCAAGGCGTGCAGGCGCAGACTATCTCGGTACTTGGAATGGCGCAGGAGGCGGGGCTCACTATCATCCCCGCAGTGAACAAAATTGACTCTCCTCTCGCCCAAGTTGCCGAGACAAGAAAACAAATTGCCGAATTATGCGGACTTCCCGAGAGCGACGTGCTTTTAGTTTCTGGAAAAACAGGCGCCGGCGTTCCCGAGCTTTTGCAGGCGATTATTGACCGTGTTCCCGCGCCAAAGGGGGTGGATGATGCGGGAAGCGCTGATGGTTTCCGTGGACTAGTGTTTGATTTTAAATATTCCAATCACGCCGGTGTGATTGTCTTTCTTCGTTCCTTTGACGGGGCGACAAAACGTGGCGATAAGCTCCGCTTCGCCGCTTCCGAGCAGGTCTTCACTGTGCTTGAAGTCGGTATCTTTGCTCCGGCGGAAACGCCGGTAGAACACCTTTCGGCAGGTGAAATCGGCTACATCACGACCGGTATCAAGGAACCGGGAGTTGCTTCGGTTGGTGATACCATTTTGCCCGCAAAAGGCGGAGGGAAAACGCTTCCTGGCTACGACCGTCCCAAGCCTGTGGTGTGGGCCTCTATCTATCCCGAAAGTCAGGATGACTTCAACCAGCTTCGTTTGGCGATAGACAGGCTACGACTTTCCGACTCGTCGTTTACGTATGAAGAAGAATCGGGCGGGCTTCTAGGGCGAGGGTTTCGGTGCGGTTTCTTAGGTATGCTTCACTTGGAAATTATTTCCGAGAGACTGCATCGTGAATTTAATCTCTCACTCGTGGTCACGACGCCTTCTATTACGTACGAAGTAGTGACAAAGAGAGGGAAGCGAGAGGTGGTTTATTCAGCCGCGCGGTTTCCCGAGTACGGCGACATTGCCGAAGTGTATGAACCATGGGTGGAGGCGCGTATTATTTCTCCTTCCGAGTATCTCCCAAAGCTTATGCCAATGCTTTTTGACCACGAAGCGTTTGCCAAAGTGACCGAAGATTTTGGCGAGCGGAATCTCATCGTGATTGAGATGCCCCTGCGTGAGCTTATGCGAGGGTTCTTTGATGATGTCAAAAGTCTCTCGTCGGGGTTTGCGTCACTCTCGTATAAAATACTAGAGCTTAGAAAGGCAGATGTCGTAAAGCTTGAGCTTATTGTTGCGGAGGAAATAGTACCTGCTTTTTCCCGCATTGTTTCTCGCAAACGAGCGGAGCTTGAAGCAGAATCGGCGGTGGAGAAATTGCACAACCTTCTTCCTGCACAACTTTTTGCGACGAAAATCCAAGGACAGGCGCTCGGACGTATCATTTCCTCAAAAACGGTTCGCGCGACGCAAAAAACCCTCGGAGATTTCGGTAAGAACGGTGGTGACCGAACGCGAAAGATGAAACTCTGGCAAAATCAAAAAGAAGGCAAGAAACGCCTCAAAGAACATGGTGCGGGGAAAGTGCGCATTCCGCAGGATGTGTTTTTGAAGATGGTGAGAAAAGATTAGCACACGGCACTAATAACACGAATGCCCGAGCGAATTACACGAATAAAATCTGGCGTACTATCGGCATTCGTGTCATGAGAGTCTTCATTCGTAAATTAGTGTCGTGTTACTGGTAGAGCGCGGGGATATACAGCAAAATCATACTGATGATGATAAGGACGCACACAATACCCCAGACGAAATTGAGTTTTTTGCGGTGTTTTGGGTTGAATAACATAAAAGGCCAGATATTAGGAAACTAGGCGCTAGGCTCTAGGGCCGACTTCTTATAAAATAGTATCAATTGATGCTATCATTATTCTTACCTAGTGCCTAGAGCCTAAATCCTAGTGCCTATTTTCATGAAGGATCTTCAAAGAAAACGAAAAATACGAAAGACTCTCTATTCACGTGGAGTTCTCTTTGGGTTGCTTCTGGTGCTCATTGTGGTGAGTAAGGCAACAATTAGTCTGTACGCGAAGGAGCGGGAAAGCCAAAAGAATCTTAGCTTAGCCGAGACAAATCTTTCCACACTCTCGCTTCGGGAGGCAAGGCTTCAGGGTGACATCGCGCGTCTCAAGACTTCCGAAGGCATTGACGCCGAGATACGAGCGCAGTTTCAGGTAGCAAAACCTGGTGAAAAAATGGTTGTCCTTGTTGATGACCGGAAAAAAGAAGCCGAGGCGCCTGCCGAGCAGAAATCCCTCGTGACCAAGTTTTTTGACCTGTTTAGATAACGATACGAAAATACAAACTAGGAACGAACGAATTGCTACGAATACGAAAAAGTAGTGCGGGTAGCGGGAATCGAATCCGCGTCTCATGCTTGGGAAGCACGCATATTGCCACTATACTATACCCGCGTATGCGGGCTATACTAGCAGAAATTTAGTAGGGTTTAAAGCATATGATTTCGCACATACTTTTTGATATTGATGGGGTGGTGCTATGCAAGCGTAAGCGCTTGTTTTCAAAGGTGCTCGCGGAAGAGTTTGGCGCATCGGAACAGGAAGATATGCTTCCGTTTTTTACAGGACCGTTTCAGAAATGTCTTGTGGGAAAAGCTGACCTTAAGCAAGAGCTTGTTCCATATCTGCCGAAATGGCATTACCCTCATACGGTGGAAGCACTCACTTTGAGTTGGTTTGAACATGAGCGTACTCTTGAAGAAAGAATACTTCTCGACGTCACGGCTCTGCGCGCTAAGGGAATCCGCTGTTTTCTTGCAACTGACAACGAAAAATACAGAACAGAGTACCTCTGGACGAACCTTAACCTTAAGTCACATTTTGACGGTATCTTTGCCTCGTCGAGTCTTGGTGTTCGGAAGTCTACATCAGAATTTTGGGAAAAAGCTTTTGAACAAGTTCAAGCCACTGACCGCCGCTTTGTGCTCGTGTGGGACGACGAAGAGGAAAATGTGATTGCGGCAAAAGCGTTTGGTCTTTCCGCGGAGTTTTATACCGACTTTAGTGACTACTCTCAAAAGATGGCGGAACTGTTGTAAGTTGCTTTTAGAGGTGTAGGATTGGAGTGTCCCTCATTTGCACGCACTCTTTCGCGAAGTTGTATCCACTCCCAATGAACTTTTGAAACGACTTCGTTGAAACTTCGTATCCCAGTTCTACTATACTACAGAGTATAGTAGAACTGGGAGTAGCATGCTGTACCACGCGGATACTTTTTCGCAAGGTTCATAAGGGGAAATATTTGCTATACTAGCGAACCTAAGGCGATACCAATTAGTTATTAGTTTCAAGTTAAAAGTTCTAAGTTTATGGCAAACGTAACTATCTACTCCACACCGACCTGCGTGTACTGCAACGCGGCAAAGGTGTTTTTCAAGGAAAAAGGCATTGAGTATACCGAGCACAACGTCGGGGCGGACGCGGAGAAACGAAAGGAGATGATTGAGAAAAGCGGTCAGATGGGCGTGCCGGTGATTGATATAGACGGACAGCTTGTTGTCGGGTTCAATCAACCGAAAATTAAACAGATTCTTGGGATTAGCTAGTAGACAGTAGACAAGTAGACAATAGACACTGGACAGGAAACAAAGACCTTGGGGCGAGAGCTTCAAGGTTTTTGTTTTCTGTGCTACTTTGTAGCCGTAGCCCTCGTAGTTTCCGCCAGAGGCGGATCAGCCTATGGCTGACAATGAGGGAACGCCCCCGTAGTTCAACGGATAGAACGAACCGTTCCTAATGGTTTGATGTCAGTTCAATTCTGGCCGGGGGCATATGAAGAAGCCGTTAGCTTATAGCTGTTAGTTGTTAGGGATTCTTGCTATAATTTTTGATATGTTTACCTACATATCTCTCGCCGTCATAGCGGCGGTGGTTCAGATTGCAACAACCTACTGGCTTCGCATCGGGTTCTTAAAGTCTTTTTTGTGGGCCATCCCGTTTATTCTGCTTCATCAGTATTTGTTTTTGTATAATTACACCAAAGCTCCGAACTTCATCATCATTTGGTTTATAACCGCCGGTATCACGAGCCTACTGAGTCTCTTGGTCGGATATTGGTTCTTCAAGGATGTACTGTCCGCGTATCAAATAGTCGGTATAGTGTTAATCCTATCAGGAATGATATTTCTCAAATTTTAAGCAGGCTGTGATATACTATTCTCCATACCCCAGTGAAATAGAGTGTATGAGAGAACGTGGTCATTGGGCACGATTGAACTAATTGTATTTTTTCATAAATCTAGATTTTAATTTCACGGAGTGGCGATTTGTATAGTCGTTACACTCCTTACAAATCAGCCATGTCTCCCGAAGAACGACAACTTTTGATACAGACGCATCGCATGGTGGAGGAAAACCATACGCTCTTGCGCAAAATGCATCGCTCCGCGCTTTTTGGGCAGGTTTTCCATATACTTTATTGGGTGGCGATTATCGGGCTTTCCTTAGGTGCGTATTACTTCATTCAGCCGTATGTGGACCAAATACAGGGCGTTTACGGTGGACTCAAGGGTGATGTACAGAATGTGAAGAATGCGACCAACCAGCTGGGAAATATCACCAATTTTCTGAAAGGTGATGGCAATTAGCCTCGCTTGAAGCAACGCAAAAATTGCGCTACTATGCTCTGGTCGCCCTAACCCGCCCATGGCGGACGGGCGAATCCGCCTTAGGTGGATTTTAGCCGAGATAGCTCAGTTGGTAGAGCATTCCCCTGAAGAGGGAAGGGTCCCCAGTTCGAATCTGGGTCTCGGCACCAAAACAGAAACCGCCCCGACTTTCGTCGGGGCGGTTTTTTTGGCTACTTACTACGAGCTACTAACTAGATCGTACCTTTAGCTTCGTCTGTCTGCTTTTATCAAGTTTGGGAAGACGAAGATTGAGGAGGCCGTGCTTTTCGCT
>CALQZP010000004.1 GCA_943349725.1 Candidatus Nomurabacteria bacterium
AAGAGCGTACGGCAAGGAAACAAGCCGAGCAAAAAGCGGAGCGAGAAGCGGAGCCCATGACACTCCAACGGAAGCTTCGTCGGTTGCTCTTCTAAACCTGAAAGGAAAAAGATGAATATTATATTGCAGATTAGCAAGACCCTCGCAAAGGGCTTGCTCACGGGACTAAACGAGCTCAAGGTGAGCGCAACACCAGCATTCCTCAAATACCTTGAGCTACTGGAGAAAATCGCCACCAAAGGCATCGGAGGACCACTTGTCCTCGCAGCTTTGGCCTATCTCGGGTACGGGGTGACAACGACATCAGTTGACATCCTTCAGTACTGGGGATGGACCGGAAAGTTCTGGTCCTGGGTCTCCCTCCTTCTGGGTAAAACCGAAGGGTTATGGATGACCATGCTAGCGCTTGCGGGAATCGTGAGCTTCGGGTATGTGTGGCTCTTAGGTGTCCTCGCGGCACCGATTGGAGTCGCTATACACGCATCCTCTCCCGCCACGCGAACCGTACCTCACACACCTGTAGCGGTGAGTTTGGGAACGCTAGCGAGTTCAATCCTCACGGAAATCCGTGACGTACGCATTGGCATCACCAATGCGCTTCAGGTGGGCGTGAAGGAATATGTGTCGCAAGTAAAGCTTGCGTTGACCTTTGTCGGGTTGACCTACTTCTTCGCATCAATGTTCCCCGGGCTTCGCGCAGTGTTGCTTCTATTCATCTTAGGAGCGCTCATCCTGACAGCACTGCGGGAATTCAGCCATCCCGTTGCCTCCTTCATAAGGTTCGCCGTCTGTGTGGCGCTCCTCTGGTGCGTAGCGGGTAAGATGTTCCCGGAACTGAATCCGTTCATAAACGATTTCAGCACCTCGCCGAAAGTCGTGGTGAAAAAGATGTGGGACGCTACCAATGTGTTCGTTCCAGAAAACTGGACCAAGCCAGCCTTCTGGCTTCTGCTCTGCGTTGTAGCACCATTCATGTATATCGCCTACAGAGCGATCCTCGGATGGGCTAGAAATGCATTTGTGCCGACAGCAACAGTAGTGGCGGGAAGTCACCTACACGGAGCAACTGCTACGGCGCAAAGCACCTCGCACGGAGGAGGCCACGGCTCACATGGGAACAAGTTCTTTGACTCCCTCGTCATTGTCGCCATCGCAGTCTTCATCGCCGGTTGCATCTTCTGGATGTACAACAGGTGGGTGAATTGGGACACGCTTCGCGACATCAGGATTGACGCGCAGGCGGAGCTTCATCGTGTTCGCGAAGCTCGGCAATCATCGGCGCCAGCGCCACGCGCAAGTGTAGCAAGTGCTACACCAGCAGGCGTACCTCCGGCCGACCCACTCACCATTCCGGACGGTCTTCGGGGACTCAAGAACCCGAAGATGTACGAGCTTAGTCTCACCACCAACTGGAGCGAGGAAATCCCTCGCCCCGTTGGACAGTCCGTACGGACCCACCCGCCCGATCTCCTCACGGAGATGCGGGTCAACGGAAAGACCGTTCGGGATAGGATGCCCGGGGTTCACTCATCTATCAAGGGTACACACTCCTTCGCTCTCCGGGTGAAGGATGGTTCCCCCGTCACCGTCGTGGTCGGGGTCGGTTGGGAAACCAGCCATTGAGTTGATAAGACTCTCACAGAGCGGAAAGAAAAGAAGACCGGTGCAGGTGCACCCGTCTTCCAATCTTTCCGCTCTTTTTTTGTCTACTTTTTACGCCATTAGCTTAGACTACCCATGTACCGATAACAGCGGTGCTGTTATCGGTACATGACGTATGCCCTTTGGTGCTTGGGTAAACAACCTAAGAAGTCGGCGCGACAAGCGAATACGGACCAATTACCTTTGAACAGTTGTTGTCTTCGTTGCTTTCGTCCACCTTTCTTTCTGAATCTACACAGACGCGGTAGTAACGGGGTTCCGCACCCGCATTTCCCGTGCGTTTCAGCTCCGGAATCTTAGTGACACTACTCCCCTTCAGCCACGAAAGAACCTCTTCTCCACTCGCTATCCAACCGGTCGCTGCGTTGGCGCTTTCCTCAAATCGGACGCGTGTGGGAATAGAGGTTCCGAGTTTCCCGCCATTTTTTACACTCGCCTGAAGCGTATATGGTCCCGCAATGTAGAGCCCTCTCTTTTTTTGAGGTTTTGAGTCCCACGGCCGAAAATGACGAAACCGAGAGGTCAGTGGTACCGACGTTTACTTGAAGCTTCACCGTCTGCGCGACTCCCGGCCCGAAGCAGGTAACGACAAACGCGCGACTTGCGGTGATGGATCCCGTTGTCACACCTGTTGCGCGAAGCACACCTTCGCTCCAATTACTGACACACCCCACACCCACTGACTCCCACACAATGCTAAAGTCGGAACCCGCCGAAACCGTAACGGGAGATTTTACCGGGGTATTGTTCACCTGTACTACCGCCCTAAGTCCTATTGAATTTTGGAGCGGGAGCGGCCCGCTGAATGCGGCGAGGGCAAGCGAAGGAACTACAAAGAAGAACCCCGCAAAAAGCAGGGTTCCTCTTATTACAAAGCTTTGAGGCTTCGCAAAAGACATGGACTATTTTTTAATATTTCCGAAGATAAAGTGCTTGGTGAACGGGGAGCAGTTGTCGGTTTCGCTTGACTCGTCAACCTTTTTTTCGACATCCACACACACACGGTAAGAGTACTGGTCGCCTCTATCATTGGAGGCTTCAGTACGGAGAGTGTCATTAAAGGTAAACTCTTTGCTCCCGCTCGCAGGTAGCCCAGCGAGAAGCTGATTGTCAATCTCCTCGGAGGCACCCGTATCCTTTCGTTTCTCAAGATTTACCCGGATAAGAGAAGCAACGGCAACCTTTGTTGAGTTAGTTACCTTGTATTTCAAGATGAACGGCGAAGGTTCCAGAAGATACTTTCCCGAAACGAGTGTTCCTTGTGCAAGCGTCGGTGTCGCGGTAGTAAGATTCGGCTTGCTGACAGTGACCTGTACTGAAGCCGTCTGCGCCTGGCCAACGCCCACACAGGTAAGCACGAACGAGCGACCCTTGGCCTCCGCGGGGAGCGTGCCTGTTATAGTCCCACTGGTAAGAAGCGGCAGACTGTCCCAACTACTCCAGCAACCCTTCCAACCCGATGGCACCGTCCAGTTTAGAGCAACCTCAGTGTTGGGAGGTATGGTTACGGAACCAGCCTTTGCCGTAACACCGCCTACCGACACCGTGAGGGTTACCTTACCCTTCGGCGCGACTGGAAACACCGCGAATTCGGCTGCGTGTGCAAATACCGGCACGACGAGGACAACTGCGAGGAGAACGAGAACGCTTCTCTGAAACGTTTTTACATAGTGTGACATACTAAAAAAACTACTGATAAAAAATAAACTACTAATTGACCTACATAGTATAGCTCATTCCTGCAAAAGGTCTACGGCGATGTCCACAGGTGCCATTAGAGTTTGGCGGATGATGGATTTTTCTGTCATTCCCGTGGCTAAGAGCCTGTTCATACTCTAACCGCAGTATACAGCCTAAAACATAGCTTGCTTGCCGAAATGTCCAAAATTCTGTTGCAAATCTGGTCTTTCTCGTCAACGTATCTCGATATGTTTCCTCAAAATCCCCGATTTTCACAACGAATCTTGAACATTTCATTCAAGCATTAGATTATGAACAGGCTCTAAAGCCCGATGGGCTCGCCCGTCTAGGGAAAACGGAAATCCAGGTTCTCTCTATCTTCTGGATTCCAGCTTTCGCTGGAATGACAACATTGGAGCCATTCTTGAGTAGACATTGACAAAATATGGTTATCTGCTATAATGCTTGTATGAAAAATACGTTAAAACAGAGCTTTATAGCGCGCGAGCTCTTTGTGCTTGCGATCGCAGTGTTTTCTCTTGGTGCTTCATTTCCCTCGGTAGCGATAGGACTTTCACGAAGCGACCTTGGTCAACCAAATCCGCAATCTATGAATGGGGATTACGGAACCATTAGTGGAAGTGGTTCTAGCGGTGGATACTCTAGTGGATCCACGCAAAACAGACTCGCAGGGAGCCCCCTTTCGGTTTCCTGTGCTTCTACCAAGCTAAATACGACAGTTGGTCAGCCTATTACTTGGTTCTCTTCGGTTATTGGTGGTATCGGTTCTTACGCGTACACATGGAACGGTACCGAAGGATTTTCGGGTAACACCAGCACCATCACTCGCGCGTATGCTACAAACGGTGAGAAGTTTGCCACACTCTCTATTACCTCCGGAAACCAACTCGTCACGGTTTCCTGTGGTTCGGTCGTAGTTGGAAACCCGGCTCCTATCGTCCAATCTATCGCCTTCTCGGGTTTTGGAGCTTCCTGTTATGCAACACCCGAACGAGCGCTTCCCGGCGAGACGGTGACATGGCTCTCTATTGTAACCGGCACCACCGCCTCTACTACCTACACATGGGACGGCACTGACGGCCTTACGGGAGACCGACCGCTCATTTCCAAGGCCTATACGACAAATGGCATCAAGTCTGCTTTGCTTACCGTCACAAACGGCTCAAATAGAATCGTTACTGCCTGTACGAGCTCGGCTTCAATTGGCCCACGCATCGCCGTGACGACCGCTCCCAAGTCGCAGGTAGCAGGAGCTACCGATATTCATGGAGTGTGTGCCCCCTCTTCAACGCAAATTAGGACGAGCGAGCCTGTTGTGTGGACCGTGGCCACGATTGGTGGTACGGCAAGCAACTATGAGTTCCTCTGGAGCGGAGACGAGGCCTTACTTGGGACATCTTCCACAACTTCCAAGACGTACGCTACGCCAGGTATCAAGAATGCCTCTGTGGTTATAGCGTCGGGTAGCAAGACGGTAACCGTTACCTGTCCTGCAGTTGAGGTTACGAAGGGTTGGGCGAGCGGACTTACCGCTTCTTCCCTCTTTTCCTGGATTAGTGGCACCGTTGGGTATCTTCTCGCACTTGGTGGCGCGATTATTGCAGGTATTGTGTTCGCACGCCGAAAGCGCGCGAAGGAAGAAGAGGAGGAAAAGGACCACGAACATTAAAGAAGCTGTCAGCTTCTAGGTGCTAGCTTCTAGGAAGTGAAGAAGGAAAACCGCTCCGATGAAAATCGGAGCGGTTTTTGTGTGGGACGGCCTGATTCTCCCTTTCCTAAAGGGAGTACCCGTTAGGGGGAGGGATTTTGACCCCCTTCCCGCCGACCTGTCCTCCGAAGCCTTGGCGGAGGAGGAAGACTTCGTGTGTCCCCTTTGATAGGGGAGAATAAGAAGGGAAACACCCCTCCTTGCATCAGAACGCAAGTGCTCCCCTTATTAGGGGAGATACAGAATACAGAAAACTTGACCGCATACTTATAATCGTGCTATAATCTTTTCAGATTCCGAAACCAAACCATCAAACCGAAAGTCTAAAGATGAAAAATTTGTTCCTCGCAATTTCTCTCATTGCCTTAACCTCCGGTTGTGTCGGTCCTCGAACCGCCAGCGTTGGACATAAGTATGTCCAACCAATCGTCACCACCAATATGGTAGGGACGACAACGTCCTATCAAGTTGGTGGGCAACCCGCCACCATCAACACCACGACCAACTGGTCGGTTATCTCCACCCCGCCCGTTGAAAAACGGACGTGGCGAGAGACAGTGTTCGGCAGGAGGGCTCCCCGGGCGACCGTCTTGGTTGCTGTTCCTCCCTTCCCAAGTAGCGGATGGGTGGCTCATACCTCACCCGCACCCCCACCAGATGCGCGTAGCCGTAGCTCCTCTGGGGGAGGCTCGGAGAGAGATTTCTTTTCGCGACGGTCAAGTCTCGGGCAACCGAACCCGAGAGCGAACCTTCAGTATAGGTCGTCAGGGGGACTTAGTCGGTCAAGTCTCGGGCAACCGAACCCGAGAGCGAACCTTCATCGGTAGCACCCCCTTTCGGGAGATACACCCCTCCCTCCGACAGTACGTCGGGGTACTCCCCTTATTAGGGGAGATAACGCAAAAGGCTCACCCACACGGGCGAGCCTTTCATTTTGAGCAAAATGCAAACTGGAGCTCTATCGCTAGGTTATTGTCTTAGGATTTTACCTTCTACATCTCCGTAGAGTGATTCGGGATTTACAATCGGAGCCACATCTGGTGTCTCGTCTAGAATGACCGTGTTGGTGAGGATACCCACGAGTCCCCAGACGGAGAGCATAATGAAAACGCCTACCACGCCCCAGATGATGAACTGTTTCGCTTGCGCGCGTTTTTCTTCGTCGCCCGCACCGGAGATGTAGTTGAACACACCCCAGATGATGACGAGGACCGCGAGACCGACGAGGAACGGGATAATGGCATTGATAACCTTATTGACCTGGTTGATGATGCCGTAGACGCTTGTATCAACATTAGCATCCCCCGCGAATGCAACGACCGGCAAGAGATAGGCTGATGCCGAAATAACAAATTTCTTCATAGTGAAATTAATTAAATTAATAATACTCTTATAAAAAAGCTATAAAATACGACCTTTTATTGATTTCTTATTTCCCTACCAGTATATACCTCCTGCTATGAGACGCAAATAGGGTTATCAACAGGGAGAGGGAGTATGTACTATGGACTATGAAATATGGACTATAAGAGATATGGACTATGGAATATGAAATATGGACTATGGACTATGGACTAGGTACTACATACTAGGCGATAAACTATAAAAAGGTACTTTCTTCTTTCTGCTAGTTCATAGTACATGTTCCATAGTTCATATCTCTTGTTGCATATTACATCTTTCGCAGAATACCCCAAAGCATCGCTCCAATCTCCTTTTCAAACATTCTAAGCTTTCCGTATTCCGGCTCTTTTAACCACTGCTCTTTGTAAGCAAATCCTGTTAAATATGATGATTCTTCCAAGGAACCGTACGATATCTCCAAAAAGTTCTTGTGGACGAGCTTACGTTGCCGAGCGTACCCTTCCACATAGTTAAGCATCACTGAAAGGGCCGCCCTTCTAAGTTGAGACACCGATCCGTACTGTTCTTCTTTGGGAAACTGCCTCGTTGCCGCATACACCGCATGAACGTAATTATCTATCAATTCGTGAAGTTTTTTATGGTACGACTGTGCGTTTTGTTCCAGACCTTTCTGATATTCCATACTACATAGTTCATATTACATATTCTCCTAGTCCATAGTACATATTCCATAGTCCATCCTCTTTACCCTCCTATCGCCTGAATGGTGTTTTGAATGATGTTTACGATACCCACGACCCCGACCATAATGACCATACCAATGATACCCCAGAGCATATGCTTTCCGCCGGTGGCGCGCGCCTCTTCGTTATCAAGACGCGCCACAAACTGCACCAGTCCCCAGATAAAGACGACAAATCCCGCGGCAAAAAGGAGGAAGATGATGGGGTTGATAATCACCTCGCTTATTTTATTCAAAAGTCCCGTGACATTGGAAGAGGCGTTTTCGTTCAGTGTTCCCTGCGCGAACACGACAAAAGGCAACCCAAGTAGCGGAGAGAAAATCACCCCCCTAATTACAATTTGTATATATCGTCTCAAGGTTGTAGTCATAACAATCAGTGAACTATCCTGTTCCCCCATCAAGCTCCGGCACCTTCGGAATCTTACCGCCATCAATCTGATTATCTAGCTGAAACGTATTGAGGAGAATGTTCACAAATCCCCAAACGGAAAGCATCATAAATACCCCGACCACACCCCAGAGAATATACTTCTTTGCCTCTTCGCGTTTCTCCTCGTTTGAGGCCTGCGTAATATAGGTAAGGATGCCCCAGATGACCACGAAAACAGCAAGCCCGATAATGAAAGGGACGACAGAACTAACGATACCCTGTACTTTTGCCAGAAATCCTGCGATATCACCGCCACCTCCTTGTCCACAATCGTGATTATACCCGGCATTAGTAAATTCCTCACTGTCACCACATGGATGACCTGCAAAAGCTACACTTGGGGGAACAACAACGGTGAGTAGGAGCACTCCGAGTGCCACCGTTATCATAAGCGATAGGAAGAATACAGGTAATTTTTGCTTCATAGACACGACAGATTAGCTACTAGTTGGGAAAATAGGGCGAACCGACGGGGCGGTTTTATCAAGCTTTATGGTGTTCCCGAGAATATTGATAAGTCCCCAGATTGAAATCATCACGAACACGAAGATGACGCCCCAGATGATAAACTGCCGTGCCTCGGCTCGCTTCTCTTCATCGGCAGAGTGCGAGATGTATCCGAACACGCCATAAATAATGAGAAACACGGCGAGTCCAATGAGAAACGGGATAATCGCGTTCAGGATACCGTTAACGGTATTAAGAAGTCCTCCGAAGGTGGTTATTTCGCCGCCATCTTCGGAAGAATCATAGGACACCGGACTGCCTCCCTGATTGACATACTCTCTTCTATTTTCGCTCCGGGAAACTTCATTATTGTAGCTATTTTGAATACAATCGTGCCCTTCAATTGGACCGTCACCGTCGCACGGGTGGCCGGCGAACAGAAAACTCGTAGGGAAGAAGAAAATCCCGAGCAGCAACATAAACCCTATATTCGCCGAAAAAAGTTTCTTAGACATAGATTTTCTCTTGATTATTGAACTTCCACTGTTGGGTCTTATTCCTCCTTTTCTAAAGGAGGTGCCGTCTTCGGCGGAGGATTTAAATCCCTCCCCCTAACGGGTACCCGCCCGACTGAACGACCTCAGTCGTTCGGGCGGGCCCCCTTTAGGAAAGGGAGAATCCAGAAAGAGTGCGCTGTTCCTAAATTAGTATTCGTATCTTCTCTTATTCGTAGGTATTAGTAGATTCGTCTTTATTCGCCCTCCTCCGCTAAAGCTACGGAGGACAAGTATATTGGTTTTACTACCCCAGCAAGCTCGTATGGATAATCATAACAAATCCCCAGAAAGAAAGCATCATAAAAAGTGCGAGGATACCATAGAGAATGGACATCCGCGCCTTCGCCACCTTCTCGGCGTCACCTGCGTGCGTGATGTAGGTGAAGATACTCCAGACAATAATGACAAACGCTATGCCGATAAGAAACGGAATAATCACATTCGCAATTCCGGAGAGCTTGTTTACCAGCGTGGTGAAATTGAGGTCGGTGCTGGTTTCGGTGAAGACGGTAATCGTGGGAGCCTGGGCGGAGGCAAGCAGGGGGAAAGAGAGCAGTAGGTAGAGGGCAGAAAGTAGCAAAGAAGGTGTCTGTATTTTATTCATAATTCATAATTCTTACTCCATACTTCCTATACCCCTAGCACTTCACATCTACCCCAAGCTGTCCGATGGTACCGCAGATGGCGGCGCGTATGACATAGACGCCGAGAAGCACGAATGCGCCTACGACAATCCAGGTGAGCATTTTCCGCGCATCGCTCACTTTCTCGCTGTTACCCTGCGCCGTAACGAACTTGAATCCCGCAAAGACGATAAAGAGGACGATGAGCAGTGCTCCATACTGAATGACCACATTGACGATTTCAAGAAAGAAATCGGTGAGGTTGCCAAACCTTATAGGGTTGCAGAGTTTTCCATCGGGGCAACACGGTATCGGAGGCTGTCCAGTCACCTTATTTGGTTCTGTCCACACTCCAGACGCTTCAGTACAAACTGCTTCCGCCACTCGTATGACCAAAGACTGCGAAAGGAATGAGGCAAACAGCATTGCAAGAAAGAACACCGCGACGGTGGTACTGCGGGTGGACGTTACCCATGTGGTTTTTAGTGTATTCAGCATATGTTTTACGGGGTGGCTGTCGGTTGCAAAAACGAACGATTTTTCGCCTCGGGGGTAAGAAATGCGCTCTCCAGTGCGTAGGCAATAAGCCAGGCGGAGAGCATAAAGACGAAGCCGAGAGCGGTCTTGGTGAAGATGGAGTGGGCGTGGCTTATCTTCTCCGCGGAACCCATTGCGGTAATGTAGAGCAGTCCCGCGTAGGCAAAGCCCATAGTGGCAAAGGTGACACCAGCGATAATCCAGCCGGTAATAAGTCTCTTGGCCATAGTAATGACATCACCAAATCCGCAGGGGTTGTCTACGATGTCGTCTCGTCCTGGGGTAATCGCACCTGTCTTGGGATCTTTTGTTACTACATCATCCGTACCGCACGGAACGTATGAAGCTTGATAGGCGGGTGTTTCGGAGGGTTTGGTTTGTGCAAAAACAAGCGTAGGCGCTACCACGGTAAGTATAGCAAACGAAGTGAGAGTTGTGAGGAAGAGTCTTTTCATGATTATTTACCAATCAACTAATCTGGTACCAATCTGCTAATACCTGCGAATAAGACCACGTTTCGGATTGGTAGGTATTTGTAGATTGGTGTTCATTCGTAGATTGGTATTTGATTAGTTAGCGCAGCGCGCTCTGCAGTTCCGAATTGGCCTTGCTAAGTGCCCGAACCGTTTCTTCCTTTCCACTTCCCACTGATTCTATCATGGTTTGAAAGATGCCGGCCGATTTCGCAGGGTTCGGGTCAAGAAAACCGCGCGCGCGCGAGGCGGAATCATACAAAATAGCGCCGACAGTATCGGAAGGTTTATCGCGAAGAAGATTACGGTGCACAGGGGGGAGGTCGTTTTGACTGTGGAGAAAGCCTGATGCCGAAGGACTCGTGAGAGTCAGGAGTACCTGAAGCGCAACTGACGGGTTACGCACGCCTCTTAGCATAGCGATACCAGTGAGTTTGCCGTAGGTGATGCCGAGAGAAGCGTTTCGTGGGCGCGGGAGGAGTGCCACATCAAAGTTGAGGTTGGGGTTTTTCTTCTGGAGGTCTTTGTATTCGCTCCCAAAACCAAAGTAGACAGCGAGACGGGAGGAGGTAAATTGATTTCGCGATGAGGGAAGCGAGCGATTCCACGAATAAATGGGCTTAAGTGGGTTCGCGAACTCAAGAAAGAAATTGAGCACCGCTGACGCGCCTCCCTGATTAAGTAATGCCTTGGCAGCGCCCTTCTCGTCAGTGCCCATAATAGTGTTGCCACTTTGGAGAAAGAGCACGGAGAGAATCTCCTTGGCGGAAACGATATTGCGGTACTCGCCAAGCGCGACAGCGCTCCGCGACAGATTTCCAGTATCGTCCTTTTCACTGATATTCTTCGCGAGTGTGAGAAATTCGTCCCAGTACTTGGGGGGAGCGGAAATGCCAGCCTCGTCAAACATATCTCTGTTCCAGTACATCACCATTGGGTCAAGCACGAACGGAAAGGCGTAGATTCCTTTGGGTGCTAGAAAAAGGTCACCTTCCTGCACGAAGGTGTCGCTAAAGATTCGCGCGGAGTAATTTTCATAAGGAATGAGTCTAATTTTGTCTCGATAGCGAAGCAAGAGTTCTGCGGGAAGAAGCACCATATCGGGACCCCTACCAACCGCGAGAGCTTCAATGATGGTTTGGTCAAGCTCACGCTCGTCAATCTCACGATACACCACGCCTATCTTGTCGCTCCGCTCATAGAAATTCTTGATGAGGTTATTCACCTCTACGCTGGATTCGCTTCCCCAGATAGTGAGGTTAACTTTATCCGCATTCTTGTTTGACTTCGTCATCGCCACTGCGAGTAACCCCGCAATGATGAAGAAGCCGAAGATGCCGAGAATGATGGTTTGGAAGGAATTCATAGGTGAGAAAGTAGAAAGTAGAAGGTAGACAGTAGAAGGTAGTTAGTAGAATATCACGAAGAGTTAATAGTTAGTAGTTAGTAGTTAGTAGAATGCTTGTGGAAAACTAATAGCCGTATTCAGAGTTGCCTATCATTTTATTCAACATTTTTAGGACTTCCGACAGCACACCTTCAGTCGCAGGGTATCCCTCTTTTGCCCCAAAAGAGAGACGCTTTGCCGCCTCAAGTTGGGTTTCTAGCTCGGAACCGGAACCAAAGGACATTGTATAAAAATGGCATTTGTCTTTTCCGGTTTTACGTCGGCTTCCTTCTGCGATGTTAGACGGAATTGAAATAACGGCACGGCGCATTTGACTGGTCAACCCAAAAAGCTCACTTTTAGGAAAAGAATCGGTCATTCGATAAATCAAAACGACTAAATCCATCGCTTTCTGCCACACAATCAAGTCCTTATAACCGTTATTCTCGTTCATTCTTTGCTACTTACTACTAGCTACTAACTACTTACTTCTTAAAAAGAAATCCATAATGGTGCGCACCTGCGTCTATCTTCTTCACATAGTTGAACCCACCCCTCTCAAAGAGCCTCCGTGCTTCGGGTCCGGTAACTACGTGGTCAATATGCGGTCCCATTCCGTGGAACGACTCCGTCCAGTCTATGAGGAGGACCTTGCCCCCCGGCTTTAGGATTCTTTTTGTCTCGGCTACAAAACCTTCCTTGTCGGCAATCTGAAACAGTACATTTGACGCGACCACAGCATCTACCATTGCGTCTTTGAGGTGTGTGCCGTTTGTCCGTTCAATATCGCCCCAGAGAGCCTCTATCGTAGCATGTACCCTCTCTTCCTTCGCGTGATTTGCAAGTCTATCAAGGAGATTCTTCTGTACTTCAATAGCGTACACCTTGCCCTTGTCCCCCACGGCACGAGCGATGAGTATGGAAAGTATGCCTGTGCCGGCACCAAGGTCAGCAACAATGCTTCCGCTTTGGAGGTCAAACTGGGAGATGGTGTGAGGGGGGTCGGAGAACGGCATACAAATAATTTCTAATTACCTAATTTCTAATTCACCTAATAAAATGCCCAACTACCAATTCCTTAAAGAAAGCCGCAAGATCTTCTACCAGTGGTGAACAACATTGATAATCTCCAAAATCAAGATGAGCCACAAGCAAACGTTAATTTCCGCAAACCAGCTTTTATCTACATTCATAGCATTGAGTCTTTGAAATTTTATTAGAAATTAGGTGAATTAGAAATTAGAAATTTAGCTTCATTATCCTATAAGCAAGTCAATGAAGCTATGCTGTCTCCTTCTCGCAATTTCATAATCCGCACGCCCTGCGTCTGTCTCCCCAGTGAGGCGATTTCGTTGACGCCCGTGCGGATGACTTGGCTCTTTTTGGAGATTGCAACCACCTCTTCTTCGGGCGAGGTCACGACATGCGCGGCGATAAGCTGACCTGTCTTTGGGGTAATCTTGGCTGTTTTGATGCCTGACCCTCCTCGTTTTTGGGTCTTGTATTCCTTAAGCAGAGTTTTTTTGCCGTAACCGTTTTCCATAATCACCAAAAGTTCGGGCCCGCCCGACCCTACGCCAGCCGTTCGGGCAAGCTTTTCGTCGGTTTTATGAATGATACCGGTACCCACGATAGAATCGCCTTTCTTTAGGCTCATTGCTTTCACCCCCGAAGCGCCACGTCCCATCTCACGAATATCGCTTTCTTTGAAGCGGATTGACTGCCCCTTTGAGGTTACGAGTACTGCATCATCTCCCTTCTCCACAAATGATGCAGACACCAGCTCGTCGCCCGGGCGGAGTTTAATCGCGAGTAAACCGCTTTTACGCACATCATGAAAAGCAGAGGCGGCCGTTTTCTTACCGACCCCCGCCTTCGTGACCATAAGAAGCGAAAGCGAGGAAGATTTCACCGCCTTCGGCATCGGGAGAATAGAGGTTACCTTTTCTTCGGACCCAAGCGCGAGAAAGTTCATTATGGACTTGCCCTTCGTAGCGCGTCTGCCCTCGGGAATCTCATACATTTTTATTTGGAACGCCTTACCTTTGTCGGTAAAGAAAAGGAAATCATTATGGGTCGTACCGGTGATAACGTGGGTCACGAAATCTTCGTCCTTGGTGTCAAGGTCTACCACTCCGACACCACCTCGGCGCTGTTTGCGATACTCTTCGGGGTCGGTGCGTTTGATGTAGCCACCCTTCGTGAGCACCAGTACGGCATCTTGGTCGGGAATAAGATCTTCCTCGGAAAATGCTTTGGCTCCGTGCTTCACGACACGCGTACGGCGGTCGTCTCCGTATTTTTCGTTGATTTCCAAAAGCTCCTTCTTGATAACGGCAAGAATTCTTTTTGGGCTACTCAAAATAGATTTGAGCTCTGCGATAAGTGCCTGCACCTCGCGAAGCTCGTCCTCTATTTTCTTGCGCTCAAGTCCTGCGAGCTTCTGAAGACGCATCTCCAAAATCGCCTGCGCCTGAATCTCGGAAAACCTAAAGGTTTTGATGAGGTTCACTCGTGCCTCGTCCACATCCTTTGATTTCTTGATGAGCTTGATGATTTCGTCTATATGGTCAAGCGCCTTCTTGAGACCAAGCAGTATGTGTTCGCGCGCTTCGGCCTGCCGAAGGTCAAAGGCGGTTCGGCGCTTCACCACCTCCTTGCGATGCAAGATAAATTGCTCAAGGATTCCCTTGAGTGAAAGCGTCTGGGGTACGCCGTGTACGAGCGCAACCACGTTGAAGTGGAACATCTCCTCAAGTTGGGTGTGTTTATAGAGAAAGTTCAAAATCTTTTCGGGAAAACTGCCCTGTTTGAGATCAATCACCACCCTGACTTCGCGCGTTGACTCGTCCCGAAGCCCCTTGATGCCGTCAATCTTTTTCTCCCGAACGAGGTCGGCAATCTGGATAATCATCTCAGCCTTGTTCACGCGATACGGAATGGAGGTGATGATGATTTGATGCTGTCCGCTTTTATTTTCGATAATTTCGGCGACACCACGTGTCACCACACCGCCCTTTCCTGTCGCGTAAGCATGCTTGAGGTCAGTGGAACCAAACACAAGTCCACCTGTCGGGAAGTCGGGACCTGTCACAAACTGTAAGAGGTCATCGGTCGTTGCCTCTTCATTGTCTATAAGATGTACCGTTGCGCCGAGAACCTCACGAAGGTTGTGCGGGGGAATGTTGGTCGCCATACCGACAGCAATACCGAGTGTGCCGTTGAGGAGAAGATTCGGGACCGTCGCAGGAAGGACGACAGGCTCCTTGTGCATACCGTCGTAGTTGGGACGAAAATCAACCGTGTCTTTATCAATATCACGAAGAAGCTCGCCAGCAAGACGCGACATCTTGGCCTCGGTGTAACGCATCGCGGCAGCCGAATCGCCGTCTAAGCTCCCAAAATTTCCTTGACCGATAACGTGTGGATACCGAAATGAGAAGGTCTGCGCCATCTTCACCATCGCGTCATACACAGAAATATCACCATGCGGATGGTACTTTCCAAGCACTTCACCGACGACAGTGGCCGACTTTCTCGTCTTCGCGGACGCGGTAAGACCCATCACATTCATCGCATAGAGAATACGACGATGCACGGGCTTGAGGCCATCGCGGACATCGGGAAGCGCGCGTGAAGTGATGACGGACATCGCGTAGTCAAGATACGACTCCTTCATCTCGGTCGTAATGTTCCGCGCGACTACATTTTGATGTATGGGGATTTTGGGTTCAAGATTCGCCATAGAAACACTACTCCACTCTTATTCTAGTGGCCTCTATATTACTATATTTGGAAAGTCCGCGCCACCTTTTTCTGCTTTTCTTATTACTCTTGGTTTACTCTGAAACGGACTCGCTTTGAGCTGTCGTGGTTGACGCACTCCTCTCTTTTGAGAACCCTGAAAAGATACCTGCCGCGCTTTGAAGCGTCTCTGCCGTACTGGTAAAGAAGAGGTCTACTCCCTCGGTAAGCGCCTTAAACGGACCGGCCTCCTCTGTGCCCGACGCGGCTTTTGGAGTGCCTTCAGTAAACGAAAGGTTGACGACCCAGAGAAGAACGATAACGCCCGTAAGGGATATTGAAAAGAGAAGTGCGATTTTCTTTCGCGCATTTTCCGGTTTACGTTGAAGTTTATACAGAAGCGAGAGCATTTTAAAAAAATGATGGATTTGCGTATTTCGGACTTTCTTGTCATCCGCCCGGATGAATCCATTCGGACGGGTTCCGGCGAAAGCTGGAATGACAGAAAACAACAAAATGCGTAGGTCCTAATTTATTAGAAATTAGGTAATTAGACAATTAGAAATTTTTATAGTGCTGGCTTCAGCACCACCACCTCCCCTTCCTTCCCTTCCAAATCTTTCTTCTTGATAGTAAGCTTTTCCTGCATTTCGGCTTTTTCTTCTCCCGCTTCCTTTAAAAACTGCTTGAGGGACCCCGCAGCTCCAAGACCTTCAAAGTGCATGGGGATAACAAGGTGCGGTTCCAGCGTTACCGATAGTTTCTCCGCAAATGAAGGAGTAAGCACACCGTCACCACCAATCGGAACGAAAAGAATATCCACTTCATCAAGCTCCTCTTTAAGTTCGGAAGGAAGCTCGGGGGAAGAAAGCGCTCCAAGGAAACAGAGCTTCATACCTTCAAGGTCAACGGTGTAAACCGTATTTATTCTTTTCTCGCCATCAAAAAGAGACTCGGTCGGAAACCCTCGCACTACCACGCCCTTTATCTCATACTCGCCGGGACCCGATATAACAAACGGTGCACGGCCACTGTGCCCAACCTGCTCAGCTCCATTCATATCGGGATGGTTGAGACTGACGAGCGCGACATCCGCGCCGAAGCGCGACGCTTTAAGCTTGGAATCCTTTGACGGCGGGTTGAAAGCAAGCACAGTATCGCCGAACTGAACCTTAATGAATTCTCCTCCGAGGTAAGTGATAATCATAAGAAATAGTAAGTAGAAAGTAGTTAGTAGTAAGTAGAAAAAATAACGTCGGACGAGAACAGTATAGCAAATATAATTGAATTATGAAGTATACATTATGAAGTATGCTTAATTACGAATTCTTAATTCCATATTCTGGGGCTGAGAAGTGGACATTCTGCCCCTTTTTAGGTATACTTCTGCCCACGTCCGTTTTTGGACTTTATTAACAACCTGTCAGGAAATAATCCTTTGCCAAGCCTTCGGTTTACTATCTGGCTAAGAGTTTCCCGACATATTTATTACACGTATGGACGATACGAATATCATTCCTCCCGTCATCATGACGGAAGAAGAAGCAGAAGCGGCTGCCGAGGCAGCCAAGCAAAACGAGAAGCTTATGAGCAAGCTCATGAGTGGCGTGAAGAACCCTCCCTCCGTTGGAGACCTTATTGAGGGAACGGTTATCGCCTCGTCTCACGGACGAGTGTATATTGACCTCCCGCCGTTTGGAACGGGTATTATCTACGGTCGCGAGTACATCAACGCGCGCGATGTCATCAAGAAGATTACCCCCGGCGACACCATTGCGGCCAAAATCGTGGATTTTGAAAATCCCGATGGCTACATTGAGCTTTCGCTCAAGGAAGCTCGCCAAGCGCTTATCTGGAGTGAAGCTGAGTCGGCTATTCGCGAAAAGAAGGTCTTTGAGCTTCCGGTAAAGGAAGCGAACAAAGGCGGTCTTATTATGGACTGGCAGTCTATTGCAGGTTTCCTTCCCGCCTCACAGCTCAAGGCCGACCACTACCCTCGCGTGCCAGATGGCGACAAGGACAAGATTTTTGACGAGCTCAAGAAGCTAGTCGGTGAGAAACTCCAGGTCACGATTATTTCCGCCATTCCAAAGGAGGGAAAACTCATCTTCTCCGAGAAGAGCACCACCGAGAAGGAGCGCGAGAAGATTATCGGAAAGTACAATGTGGGCGACGAACTTCCTGGCGAAGTGACCGGACTCGTTGATTTTGGCGCATTCGTCAAGATTGAAGATGGTCTTGAGGGACTGGTGCACATTTCCGAAATTGATTGGGCGCTCGTTGAAGACCCACGCAAACTCTACAAAGTTGGCGATAAGGTGAAGGTCAAAATTATTGAAATCAAAGAAGGAAAAATCTCTCTGTCGCTCAAGGCGCTGAAGCCAAACCCTTGGGTAGAAGCGGGAGCAAAGTACAAGAAGGACGATGTGGTGAAGGGTGTCGTGATCAAGTTCAACAAGCACGGCGCGCTTGCCTCAATTGAGGAAGGTGTCGCGGGACTGGTGCACATTTCAGAATTTGGCAGTGAAGACAAACTTCGCCGCAACCTTGAGCTCGGCAAGACCTACGCGTTCAAGATTACCCTCTTTGACGCCAAGGAGCAGAAGATGGCCCTCTCGTTTGTCGGAGAAAAAAAATAGGCCCTAGGTTTTAGGCACTAGGCTCTAGGAAAGAAAAACCGCCCCGACTTCTGTCGCGGCGGTTTTTGCTAACCACTATGACCTTTCGCCACCCTTTATTACCGCCCTACAACCATCAACCTCAAAATACCACTTATTTGCGGTCGCGGATAAGTGGTATTTTGAGGTTCCTTGACAATACTTCGGGTACTGCTATCCTAAAGAAGCAATGACACACGCACCGCAAAAAGGAATGATTATGTCTATGATGAAAAACTGCCCCAAAGGCTGATTTTTGCGTTGAACCACTTTTCCACGACTTCAAAACAAAAACCAGCCAATGAGCTGGTTTTTTCGTTGTACGAAATCTAAAAGTCGCAGTGACTTACGTTCGCCCATGGCGAGCTAAATCGGTCTTTGACAACTACAGACAAGCTACTTATGAGTACCCACAACCTCAATCGGATACTTCACCCACACATTCAGAACTTCACCCAAGACCTCGGATTCTCTATTTCTGGAATAAACGACTGTTTTCTTTGTCCCGATGCACTCCAGCGATCTGAAGACCGATACATCGGTATCTTCGGCTCGAGGCCGTCCTGTCGTGGTGTTGCGGATGATATCATCGCCGCATGCGCCGCTCTCGCCGTACTCGATGCCAAACGCGGAGCCCCAACGGTGATAAACATCAATGCGGCCCCCCGTGGAACAAAAGTTCAGAGCCTCGTCGCGGAAAAACCCGCAAACGGAACGCCGTTTGGTTTTGTCAGATTCGGCGGAACACTCATCACTTCGACCCTCAAAGGTTACGAGCTTTCGCTGGTTAAAAAGTTCTTCGGCCTGAAGAAACTTTGTTTGCTCGACATTCCCGCCGTCATGGAGTACATGGTCAAGCTCGGACGAGTTTCGGAGGACCATGCGGAACACGTCTGCAACACCCAGTTCAGGAGCTTCGAGTTCCAGCCTGACGTCGCCGCCTGGCTCTGGGCAAAAGAAGAGTTGCCTTTTACCGAGGTATCAGCAGATACGATTCCCGATATGCCGAGAATCGTGTGGAAAATCGATAACTTCGGCAACTGCTGCACGACCCTTCACCGTTCCGAGGTTTCGGAGTTGGATGGACAAATCGCGACAAAGTGGGGAGCTCTTCCTTATTACAAGCGCCTTGCCGATGTACCGAGTGGCAGGGTGGCTGTCGTATCAGGAAGCTCTGGATTTGGGTTCGGTCCTCGGAACCGCTTTCTTGAAATCATGGTTGGCGGCATGGGAAGGGCCTCAGAGAAACTTGATATCAAAGTCGGGGAAACCGTCCTGTAGCCGGTAAATGCTAGATTTTGCACGCCGCCTCGGCTCTCAAACCGAGGCGGCTTTTTGTTGACAGAGGCCTAAACCGGCGTAGAATGACCATGTCAGTTCTTGTCTTGGTCAGATTTTAGCCGAGGCCGTAGTTTCGTATAAATTTCTTCAGCGGGGTTCCCCACCCCCACTTAAACCTCGCCAGGTTTTCCTAAATTTATACATTTCTGCGGTCTCGGTTAATTTCTCGATCCCTTAGTCGACGTTCAGACGGTTTTGCACTTGGAGTTCTCAAGCTCATTTTGCATGCTGTCTGTCCGTCGGCTTTTTGTTGACAGCGTAAATAGTCGGTGTACACTGGCCGTGTAAAAGTTCACCGGGACGAGGCTAGACAGACTCATGGCGTATCCTTCAAGTGGGATTCCTCATCTCCAACATGTCAGTACGCCAACGAAGGCTTTGGTTTTCGTTCCGTGGCGGCCGGCGCGGCAGACAGCAAAAAGTACATACGTCAGGTAACCCACTATTTTTTACCTCACTAGTGTATGCTGTCTGTCCGCCGGTTTTTTCTTTGGCGTGTTTGTGCGGTATAGTGTAGCGATGGCACCCCCCCAAAAAACCGTGCTGGTGTTCGGGACCTTTGACGGACTACACGACGGACATCGCTTTTTCTTGACCGAGGCGAAACGCCTCGGAAATAAACTTATCGTGTCGGTCGCGACCGATGAGGTGGTCGCGAAGTTCAAGGGTCACGCCCCGAAACAGCATCTGGAGGAACGCTTGCAAACACTTGAGGCGAGCGGGCTTGTGGACCTTGCCGTTGCGGGGGACAGAGTGCTTGGTGGGTGGGGGGCGATACGCGTCTGGAAGCCAGATATCGTCGCTGTCGGCTACGACCAAACGCACCTCGCCGAAACGCTCCAAAAGTTTATCACCACCGAAAAACTTTCTTTAAAAATTGTGCCAATTAAAGCACTTGAACCCACCCGTCTGCACTCCAGTTTGCTCCCAGGGAAATAGCTTACCTCACCATCGAATGTTGAGGGAGATACGCGTGGTCTAATTTTGTCTACTCTGGTTCCTCTGTCTTGAGCAGACGGACGAGGTAGACCGAAAGCGCGACCACAATGACGCTGATGAGAACCGCATACACAAACTTCGCGGGAATGCTGTCCTTCCCGAGCGGAAAGAGATACTCAATGAGCGCTTTGATGGCGTCGTTCCAGGCGAGACCGGCCACGAGCCCAAGGCCCCCCGTAATAAATCCGAGCGTCCGCTCCCGCACTTCCTTCCGAAGTGCCTTCCCTTCTTCTTTTACTTTTTCAAAAACTGGCTCCACGCGGATGATTATAAGTTATAAGTGAAAAGTTTTAAGTTAAGAAATGAATTTTCAAAGACTTCTTGAAGTTCTTTTTTGCATGCTGGAAGTGTCCGTGTGTTTGCCCAGACACCCCGAACACCCAAGATATCGCCAAAATACGTCCCGTCGGGAAGTCGTTTGAATCGAGCCTTTTGCATTTGTTTGAGTATGTAGTGGCTAAGCATAGGCGCAGTATACCATTTATTCGTATATCTAACTACTAATGTCTAACGTCTACTGTCTATTTTTCTACTGTCTACTTGTCTAATGTCTAACCTCTACTGTCTATTCTCACTGAATCTTATAAATAACGTCTTTGCGTTCAACAGTAACGGACCATCCACTACGCTTCGCGTGAGCGAACAGTTTCGCGTTCGGATTGAAGCAAATCGGCTCACCGACCAGTTCCAGAAACGGAATGTCACTTTCGGTATCGCCTACTCCGATGGAACCTTTAAGCGTAAGCCCTTCTTTCGCGACTGCGTGCTGCACAACTGCCGCCTTGTTGAGCATAAAAGTCTCCTCCGTAATTTTTCCGGTAAACCGCTCCGTAGGACCTGTTTCGTAAATGAGCCCGTACACCTTGTTAAATCCGAGACGTTTGCAGAAATGGTCGAGTACACTCTTTGGCGAATGCGAGACGGCGAGCAAAAAGTAATCTTTTTTCTTGAGGTCCTTGATGAGGTCGCGGGTAAAGCGGTATACGCGGTCCTTCTGGTCCGCAACCACCTCCTCGCCAATACGACTAAAGTCGGCGTACTCCACGCCCTTGATGTTCTGCACGAACACTTTTACGACCGCCATAATATACTCTTCATAGCTTCCCTTACGGTCCAGCCACGCCTGCTTCTGCCTCGCGAACTCCTGCGCTTTCTGCTTGCTGAAAATACCCTCCTCGATCAGCCTATCCACAATTTGGATAAGGAGACTTGAACGGAAAATGGTTCCGTCTATATCAAAAATAGCGACTTTTTGCATACCTCTACCTTTACACAAAAAACCCGGCGTGTACAGCGTCCTTGACTATACCAAACCGAGAAGTAAGCTGTGGAAAGAGGAGAACTACTTATGAAAAATTCGGAAACTGCGGATGATTCCCTACCCAGCGTGCTCATTTACACATCATGGAACGAAACGTGCGCGGTAGAAATGCAACTTGCCGGACGTTGTCGCCGTCTCAAGGTGTTCAGTCGGGCAGATACTCTTTTGCGCTTCATGGGGGGCGCTGGTGCCACCTATGAAATCATTCTTCTCATTTCACACACAGGGCGATGCACCGAGAAACTTTCTGCACGGCTTAGCCAGATGCAAAAAAGTGGCGTATGCATCACACTTCTGGTTGAGGAACCCGATCCTTTTTACGGTTTTTTTGACGGCGTCACTCACGAGCCGGTGTGCAGTGAAGAAGCATTTTTCGCGCCTGTCTCGGAGAATATCTTTTCCCGCCTTTACACCTCCTATGATTGGCGACGGCTCCTTGAAGTGGCGAAGAGGATACACTCAGGCAGCGTGATGCTTCTCCGAGCGCCTCTCAATTGAAGGTAGTGTTCTTAACCAAACGCAAAGGCGCCGTGATGCTCACGGCGCCTTTTTTGTATCTCGTTCGTTCCTCTCTTTCTTTGTTCGTATCTTGTTCGTCTTTTCTTGGTTCGTACAGATTCGTATTCTGTTTTTGTTCGTATCTTGTTCGTATTCTGTTCGTACCCTTTCGTATTATATTTACATCTTGATAACCTTCTCCCACGGAAGTCCTTTTTTGCCGAAATGTCCATAGCTGGCGGTTTTGAGATACCACGGCTTTCGCAGGTCCAGACGGTCAATAATCGCGAGCGGACGGAAATCAAAGTTCTTTTTAACGAGTGAGGCAAGACTTTTCCCCTTCTCATCAATCGCATGCACCATCAAGGGTTCAATGTGACCGATGGCGTAGGCGACCGAGACGAGACAGTCCTTGGCGTAGCCGTTCGCAACGAGGTTCTTCGCGACGAAACGACACATATACGCGGCGGAGCGGTCTACCTTGGTGAGGTCCTTTCCGGAAAACGCGCCTCCACCGTGACAAATAAGCCCGCCGTAGGTGTCTACCATAATTTTGCGTCCCGTAAGTCCTGCATCAGCCTCAAATCCTCCCTGCACAAAAATGCCGGTGGGGTTGACGAGCACTTCAATGCCCTTGAGCGAGCCTATAATCGGAGCGATAATTTTCTTCGTAACGGTCTCCGTCACTTCATCATGCAAGACACTCTTGTCGTGCTGGGTAGAGACAAGTGCGGTAGCAATCTTGTTGTCGAGAATAGTAATCTGGGTTTTGCCGTCAGGCTTGAGCCATTTGATTTCTTTTTTCTCGCGAGCCTCCTGAAGTCGGCGTGCCATTTTGTGCACGAGTACGACACCTGTAGGCAAAAATTCGGGAGTTTCCATGGTGGCGAAGCCATACATAATTCCCTGGTCGCCCGCGCCACCGGTATTCACACCCTGCGCGATGTCCTGCGACTGTTCCACAATAAAGACTTGAATGTCCAGAGGTTTGGTATAGCCGATACTTCGGTACACACTGGCGGCAATCTTCTTGTAATCCACCTTCGCATTAGTCGTCACCTCCCCGCCGAGCACGAGATGTCCGTGACTTCCGAAAGTTTCTACCGCGACCCGGCTCATCGGGTCCTGACGAAGACACTCGTCCAAAATGGCGTCCGAGATTTGGTCACAGACTTTGTCTGGGTGACCGTTCGTTACGCTTTCTACCGTATATGTTTTTCGGTCGTGTATGTGCATAGCTTGCCTATCACGATACCAATATGTGAATTGGTACAAATGACACTAATAAATACTAATAAAAGAAAAACTTTCCCGGTAGGAAAGATTTTTGTGTAGTATCCTTCCCCCGAGGGGGCTGGGTGAGCACTTTATTCCTTTCGGAACAAGTTGCCGGAGGGTCCTTGAGCCAGTGCTCTATCCTCTCTCTTGATATCGCTATTCAGTTGTAGAGACATCATAACTAACCTCATAGAAACATGCAATGTTACAATCGAAAGTCTTGACCCCTATTCGGAGAGGAGTAGGATGGAGTCTAGCTGTGCTGGATTGAAAACACCTAAAAGGGGACAGAACTCCCCACAATTCCTTACAGCCAAACCACCACAAGGAATACCATGAAAAAAAGAGTTGTGTTCTCTCTCATTGCGATGGTCTGCGCAATTGAATGCTTTGCACAGACCACCAACAGAACCAGCTTGGTTCTACCACCTCCACCGCATGTTGGGAAGGGCAAAGCCCTCACCCTCACCCTCCAAATCCCTCCCCCGAAAGATGGGGAACGTATCATTGGGGTGACACTCATCATCACGAGCGTCACCTCAGAAGACACTAAAAAAGAAAAAGAGACTGTCCCTCCACTACCTCCCATTCAATTGCGAAGAATAGAGCCGAGGGATAAGCTCACCACAAACTCAAGTTGGAGGTTTGTGAGCGAAACGAGCGAGCGATGGGGACTGCTCACATCCCGCGAGCCGCGACCGATATTCGCGCTTCAGCGCAACTTCTGAAAATGCAGCAGGGCACGGAGGGCGCCACCCATACACGAGTGGCGCCTTTTTATATGTTAATGTACACACTTCCCTGTCGTAGAATCTTCAGTTTTCCCTCAGGAAACGAAATCAAGGTGGACGGTTTTCCCTCCCTTTTTTTACCGGCACTCACATAGAAATCAACCGCACTCCCGAAATAGTTTTTAGCTTCCGTAATAGTGGTCGCAGGTGGCTTGCCTTCAGGATTTGCGCTCGGAGCAAGAAGCGGACCTGTCTTTTTGAGAAGCGAAATAAGTTTCGAAGCACGGGGAAACCGAAACGCGAGCGACTGCGTCCCAAGATGCAGATACGAGAATTTCTTTTGCGGGCAGGGAAATACCACACTGACCTTTCCGGGCCATACTTTTTTGAGTATTTCCTTTTCAAACAAAGAGAGCGTTACGCCAAAATCTACGAGCTCACTCACTGAGCTTATCAGGATAATGAACGGCTTCCCTTCGGTCTTGCGACGCAAGTGGTACAGACGCGCCACCGCTTTTTTGTTTTGTGCTGAAGCGACAACGCCATAAAGCGTGTCGGTGGGAATGACCCCAAGACCTCCACGTTTTAGAACCGAAACTATGTTTGATGAAGGCATACTCTGGATCCCTGTTTGCACAGGGATAACACTGACTCGTGTCACTTTACCTTGAAGGTTGCCACTACTCCCTCTACAAGTACATCTTCTTTGTAATTAAAGTCGAGGGCACCTACATCACGATAAATGACAATACGATAGGTTCCACCAGCAACAGTCGGGCGTAATAGTTCAACCGAAACATTCTCTCCCTTCCCGGCAAAAACCTTGCTTGCTCCAAGAATGTTACCAGGTTTGCCTTCCTTCACTTCGCGAACTGCAACCCACAGTGCTTCCTTCGCTTCCACACTTTCAATAAGTACCTTTGAACCTGCCTCCTGGTCCTTCACGATTAGGGTGTTTGAAACCGGAAGTACTGTGTCGGCGACCTTCCTCGAAACTTCAGGAGTACTACCGGTAGCAGCCTTTGTTGGTGTAGTAGTAGAAATCGTTAACATATCAGTAGATTCTTTTCCGATTGTCGTTAGGGTGTCCTTCCGTTCACCTGCTCCCGCACGGCGGTCCTGCCAAAAGACACCCATCGCAAAGCCGACCAAAAGGCCGATGATAAGAGCGGTGATAATTTTTCCCGACGCGCTGTTTGTGGTTGGCTCCATAGAAGAGATAAAATATGAATAATGGAATATGGAATATGGAGGTATTGTAAGGAATTGCCCCGAAATAGAAACTAGACCGGAGCTTGATGCTGTGCTATACCTACTGGTAGATTTTTGACCTTACTTTTGCCACCGGTCTGATTTCACCCCTAGAAAGGAGACGAGACATACCTTCTATATCGTAGGGTCTTTTTCAGACGCGTGTGGGCCGGGGAGTCGTGCACCGTTCACGACTCCCCCTTTTTATATCGTATACTTATTACAAAGCTATGTTTCGTACCCGCTTCAAAAAAGAAATTGTCTGCGAGTTTATTCCACCCCAGAAGTCTAGCCGAAGGGTAATTGTCCTTGCCCACGGCATGCCGGGAGTCCCCAAGGCGAAAGAAACGATGGAGTTCTGGTCCAAAAAAGGTTTCTGGGTCTTTCTTCCCCGCTACCGAGGCACGTGGGAAAGTAGTGGCGAGTTTCTCAAACATTCTCCCGAAAAAGATATTTTGGATGTGATAGACGGAATCGTTAGAGGTTTTTCAGACTTATGGTCCGGTGCTGTATTCCATATTCCAAATTCCATATTCTATATCTTTGGCGGCAGTTTCGGTGGTCCCGCCGCAATTCTCTGTTCGCGTGACCCGCGAGTCACGAAAGCCGTCGCCTTCGCGCCTGTTATAGACTGGGAAGCACCTTCCGACGAGCCGATGGACCAGCTCGGGGCCTTTCTCCCAAAAGGATTTGGTAACTGCTATCGATTCTCAAAAAAGAATTGGAATCGTTTAAGTCGCAATGAGTTCTATAGTCCCATCTCTCTTCTCTCCTCCCCTCCTCGGCTGAGGAGGGGTGCCGGAGGCGGGGTGGTGGGACAGGTTTTCGACGGCAAAAAACTCCTTATTTTCCACGCCAAGGACGATACCTGCGTTCCCTATTCATACACCAAGAAATTCGCCGAAAAAGTTGGCGCAAAACTCGTCACCCTCCGTTCCGGCGGACACTTCGGCTTCAACAAATCCATTGAACCCAAAATCTATAATGAGATACGGAAATTCATCGCACATAATTGACAGATACTTAATCATGTGCTAATATTCCTTGAGCTCAAGCTCCTTGAGAGGTTGGTTGAAATGGGCGTTTTAAACGCTTTTTTTGTTTTCAAAGCGTCCATTTCAACCAAAAAACTATGCAAATATCAACTGTCAGTTTACGGAACGTCGCTTTCCGCCTTACAAGCGGAGAAGATCTGAACACTCAGTTGGAGGCCTATCTCCAGAAACTAGGGGCTGGATTTCTTTGGCTTTACGGCTTGCAGGCGCAAATCACCTCGGCCACGCTTCGCTTCTGGGATGTGAAGGCACAAGTTTATAAAAAACACATCATTCAGCCTCCTGGCCATTCCCGAATTGAACCTGGAGCTATCTCGGGAAATGTCACCTGGGTGAACGGAAAACCGTTTGCTCACATTCACGGAGCTTTCTTCTCCGCGGAACCCGCCGAGCAAGGGAAGCTCCTCGGGGGAGGTCACATCTGCGAGCTTGTCGCGGGTAGAACCTTGGAAGGACTCATCGGCATCGGGGATACTAAAATAACCCGGGTGCTCGACGAGCATCCTGATTGCCAAGTGAAAACCTGGCGTTTTCCCGGAGACGTCGGAAATCCTTAGAAACCTTAACACTCACACGACCCGCAGTCCTCAAGGCAGCGGGTCGATTTTTTGTGCATTTTCTATTTTGAACTCCCCGATACGCGTACGGCGCAGTCCCGCAAGCGTTGCGGGGACACCGAGACGACGGCCAAACTCTTCGGCAAGGGAGCGGATATAGGTTCCGCTTGTGACAGAGAAGCGGGCAGAAACACACCACCCCTCATTCCCCTCCTCAGCCGAGGAGGGGAGGAAATCCCTCCCCGCCGCAGACGACGGTACTCCCTTTTCCAAAGGGAGAATACCGAACCCGAGAAGCTCGCAGTCTGTCACTTCCATCGTCTTTATTGGCGTATCCACCACCTCCCCGCGTCTCGCTTTTTTGTACAGTGCCTCTCCACCGCGTTTAATCGCCGAATAGGCAGGCACGTGGAGTTCAAGTTTCCCCACCATTTCTTTTAAGACTTTTCTTATTTCTTCCTCCCTTAATTCATAATTCTTAATTCCTACTTCCTTCAGGATTTTTCCTGTCACATCTCCCGTATCGGTTTGCACTCCAAGCAAGATCTCCGCCTCGTATGTCTTCGGCAGCTTCAAAAAATCCTGAAGTTTCTTCGTCCCGTCCCCTACCCCGATAATCATGAGTCCTGTCGCCATCGGGTCCAGCGTCCCGGCATGACCCATCTTTCTAATGCCGAGCTTACGGCGAAGTATCCGAATGCAGTCAAAAGAAGTGATGCCTTTTGGTTTGTCTATCAGCAATATCATAGTTCGTAAAGTTCATAAAGTAGCAAGTTCATAAAGCAAGCAAAGCCTATCTCTAACTTTATAACTTTACAAACTTTATAAACCTTATAAACTTATCATATGTCCCACATTTCACGCGACGAATTTCGGAAGGCACTTTACAAGCTCAAATCTGGCGGGTCTTTTTCTAACCACGAAATTGATGAGGTGGAGAACATCTTTTACAGTAGTCTTCACGAGAGTGGGCCAAGTGCAGGCATAAGCAGTGAAGAACTCAAAAAAGGTATTCACTACCTCAAGCATCACCCTGAAAATCATCATCTCTCACATGATGAAATTACGAAACTGGAGGAGGTGATGAGACATTATCTCTAATCACATACTTACTCATGAGAAAAAGGAGGAGTTTTAACATGACTAGCGCGGGCGCAATCCGAAATAGAGTGAATAGTGCAAGGCCGGCAAGTGTCGGAAAAGCGGGGTCATTGGATAAGCTTGCCCAGTAGTAAAAGATAAGGGAAACAAGGATTCCTGCACTCATCACATACTTTTGCAACCACTTTTCACTTTTAAGTGTACGATGAAGATCTACGGCAAGAGAGATGAAGACCACGAGGTTGAAAAGAGTTGCTCCATATAACTCATTCCTTACCCAGCCACCCGTTGCCAACTCGTAAGCAACCTCGGAAAAGATTATAGAAACGGCAACAGCCAAAAAGCTTGCCGGTAAGAAAAGGTAAAGAAATTTGGGCTGTATTTTCATACATGAGGACTATAGCGGCTTGCTTTCACTTTTCTGTTCTCGTAGGGTTCTCACTGCCCTCACAGCCTGCTTCAGATGCCTGACGGCAAAGAAGCCGACCACTCCGAGCGCCACGAGGAGGATTTTTGTTTGGAGCTTTGTTCCCGACACGGCAGAAAGTGAAAACATGAGCGCTTTTGACCCAGACGCGGCGGTGGAAAAGTTGGAGAGGACATCACCCACCGACACAAAGACGGTGACCATAAATACGGCGACCACAATAAGCACGCAATCAAAAGCGAGAGGCGAAAGATTGCGCACCATAAACAAAAGATAGATGCGACGCATTATCCTCTGCTTCAAGGTTCGGCTTGTCTCCGATTGTGGGTTAAATTCGTCTTCCATATTCATTTAGTTGTGACTAAGTGGACTCTGTGCCTTTCGTTTCTTCATAAGTTCCTTCAACTCTTGCTTGGCTCGGTGCACACGTGCGCGTACCGCTCCTTCCGAAATACCCATAATGGTGGCGACGTCGGCGTGCGGTTTTCCTTCAATAAAGTGCAGGCGCATTGGCTCGGCGAGTCCTTCCGAAAGTTCTTTAAGGAGTGACTCCACTTCATCGCGGTCAAGTTCCTGCTCACGACGATCTTTGGCTCCCTTGTCGGACACAAGCTCCTGAAACTCGGGGTCAAGGTCGGCAAGAAACGCGCCTTCGCCCTTGTGCTTTTTATACGCCGTAAAGCAGGTGTTCACAAGGATGCGGTACGCCCAGGACTTAAACCCGGCTCCCGGTTGAGGCACGAATCGTTTCGCGTTTTTGTAAATCTTAACAAAGGCATCTTGCACCGCATCCTGTGATGCCTCCTTGGTACCTAAAATGTAGTACGCCTTTCGGAGAAACGCTTCCTCGTAACGGTCAAGAAGCTTTTCAAAAAGATACGGGTGCGAGAACGAGCGCTTGAGAAGCTCCTCGTCCGACATGCTGGCTACGATGTCCTTTTTTGTATCTGGCTCTTCAAGAAACATAGATAGCTCAAATAGTACCCATCTTTCCCTACTTCTGCAACTGAATTCGTAACGTCTTCGTTACGAATTCATCCCAGCCTTGAGCTGGGACATGGGTCCCGCATCAGGTGCGGGACGCTCGAAAAACATAGTCGTCCGCTCCTACGGACTCCTTGTTTTTCGGCGCCTATCCACAGGACACCCTATTGCGATGTTCAATCTCGTGAGATACTTAGGATACAAAATCCTGAACTTGCACGTACAGTACAAGGGAAGGAAAAGGTCGACGTTCATTTCATTTTTCATCATAAAAAATAGTATGCGCACTAATTCTTCCGGAGCATTTCGTCATCTCACTCCGATTCTCATCATTCTCCTTGCCCTTACGTTCCTACTTAAAGCAATGGATATGCTTTCAGCTCCTGTCGTGTCTGTCGTCTGGCCGATTCTCTTCGGACTCATCGGACTCGTGAAGCTCGAAGAGGCAAAGTAGTCACTTCTTCATATTCTAACGCAAAGAAAAAACCGACCTTCTGTCGGTTTTTTCTTTGATAATTTTTACAGCCGTAAAGTACAGCGGGCAAAAACTAAAAACTTCGGCGATCGCTACCGCGGTCATTACCACGGTCACTTCCACCACCTCGGCTATCAAAACGCTTTGGAGGGCGGTCCGCCATCGGACGTGCCTCATTGACGCGAAGATTCCTCCCGTCAAGGTCCTTGTCGTTCCACATGTCTATGGCTTTGGCCGCATCGGCCTCTTCCATCTCCACGAAACCGAAACCTCGTGAGCGTCCGCTCATGCGGTCCACAAGTACGGATGCCGAAACAACGGCTCCTGCCTGCGCAAACGCGTTCTTCAAACTCTCGTCAGTTGTGGTGTACGAAAGGTTACCAACATAAAGCTTTGTTGCCATGTTGAGAAAAACTAACTGCTAACTAACATTATCGTCCCCGACCTCGAGATAGCCTCCTTTACGAGATGCTAAACCCATACCTTCTCAACATGGTGCGAGCCTTCCCGACCAACGTGAGAACAACGATGATGGTACTATAGCGAAATAATAAAAAAGTGCAATATGTATCTTGCCTTATGCATATGCGCAAAAGCGAGTTCAACAATATTAGAGTGCGGTGGTTTACGGTATACTATTTCCATTTTGTCCTTCCTTTTTCTCTTTGTCTTTAGCGCTTCCAACAGCTATTCTTTACTTAAGTAAAGAGTAGCTGTTAGTCACGGCGTAGAAAGACTTGCGCCTGATTGCCATTAAGCTTTAGTGGGTGTGCGAAGAAGTTGCTCTGTGTGAGCAGATTTCTCCCTCGCCGTGAGTATGTCCTTCACCAGCACCACCACGCGCTCCGCGCGTGCGATTAAGAGCTTTCGTCAGGATTATCAGCAAAATACATTCGGACTTTGTTTAATACTTCAATACACACCGCCAAAATTCGGAATCAAAAGAAACGGACAAAGCGGGGTCGCGCCTTCGGCGCGACCCCGCTTTGGCTCTAAAATCGATTTCGATTTTGGCGGAGGGTGAGAGATTTGAACTCTCGATGCCCTTTCGGGCATGCCACCTTTCCAAGGTGGTGCACTAGACCGCTATGCGAACCCTCCATCGGGCGGTCACTACTACTGACCTAGCCCAAAACAGGATTACCTTAGCATAAAATCACTTTTTCTAAAATGTCCCCACAATTTGCTATCGGCTAATTCGTCCCCGTCCTTCCGTAGCTTCATGCGAAGGAAGACGAATTAGCCTATAGTAGAGAAATACTTAAGAAGTTTTTATAGTTAAATAGAACGATAGACGAAGAGGGATCCGAGGCCGAAGACGATGGCAAGGTAGAGAATATACTGTCCGAGAAGAAGAAAAACGGGATTGGGAACGATGCCGTAGAGCAGGACAAACCCCACGCCGACACATTGCAAAATCATTTTGAGCTTCCCTATTGTCTTCGCGGGCATAAGTTTCCCGCTATAACGGAAATACGCGGAGCCAGCGAGGACAAGCTCAATCGCGACAATGGCGAACGTGATGTGCCAACCCAAATACTTCATCACCACAAGGAGCGATACCGAGCCGATGAGAAGTTTGTCCGCGATGGGGTCGGCAACGATACCCCACTTCGTGATGCGGTGCTGTGTGCGTGCGACCGCGCCGTCAAGCGCGTCGGAGAGAGCGGCAAAGACGAAAAGAATGGTCCCTGCAATGTTGTATCCGACAATCAAGAGAAAAAGAATAATAGGAATACTGATAAACCTAAATATCGTAATCCGATTTGGCGAAAGTGAGCGTGGAAGAAGCGGGAGAATAGTCGCCGCAAAAAAGCGGTCAAATATCGTGACGTGAGTGAGATAATCTAGACGAGCACCTTCAAGCTTAAGGCGCTTCAAACGCTTCCACTGAAGCGCTTGCGGACCGGAGGTGAAGGTTGGGGTGATTTCTTCGGACATAACTATAGTGTACCGCCTGAAGAAGAACACCACCACCCCGCCTCGCGGACTCGTCACCCCTCCTCGACTGAGGAGGGGAGGAAGAACTACCGCTCGAGGAGGGCTTTGACGCGTTCCTCAACA
>CALQZP010000005.1 GCA_943349725.1 Candidatus Nomurabacteria bacterium
AGAAAAGCGATATTGCGCTGGTTACCGATGAAAAGATGGAGCGTATCCACCGTTGGTTCAATGAGTATCCTAGAGAGATTATTGGATTTAGAACATCAAATGCATTAGAATTATTGGAATCTTGTACTACTTAGGGGGTGGCGGGACGGACAAGAAACGGGAATTCTCGAACCATCCGTGTGAACTTATTTGCGTTCATTTTGCTCCTTCTCCCCATCTCGGGGAGTTAAGGTTATTTCACCTTTCCCAAGTTCCACTTGGCACGCAGGCAAATGAGCGTGTCGCGGTGTGCAGGTAATCCCACATTCCAGCCGCGCTTGAAAGCCCAAGTCCTCTCAAGCGCGACTAGAATACGCTGAATTTCAATGGCCAAATTTTCGCGTATATTGTAGCATTTGATATAGTAGATGTCAATATTTCACGCATAGCAAAAAGCCCCATTTCTGGGGCTTTTTTCTTACATCGTACATCCTAAATCTTAAATCTGGATCCCAGCTTTCGCTGGGATGACCCGTCTCCGCGGGTCACTTCACCTGCGAGACGACTCGTTCAAAGGTCTTCGGTTCGTCTTTGGCGAGAGTGGCGAGGATTTTGCGGTCAATCGTGATGCCTTTTACCTTGAGGGCGTGAATGAGCTTGCTGTAGGAAAGTCCGAGTGGGCGAGAGGCGGCGTTGATGCGGATGTTCCAGAGTGCGCGGAAGTCACCCTTCTTGTCTTTTCGGTGGTTGAAGGAGTATTTACCCGCATGCACGAAAGCGTCCCAAGCCATACGTTCCTTGGTGGAACGGCCATGGCGATAACCCTTAGTCTTCTTTAAGAGGGACCTTCGGAACTTTAGGGCGTGTACTGCTTTTTTGACTCTACTCATAATGTTTACCAATCTACTAATCTAGTACCAATCTCCTAATACCTACTAATCTGATTCGGATTCTTATTCGCAGGTATTCGTAGATTGGTACTCATTCGCTGATTGGTATGTAATTAGTTAAGGCAAGAAACGAGCGATATCTCCTTTCTTCATATGTAGGTGAACCATACGCTTTCGTCCAAGCTGTGCGCGACGACGTGCCTTGGAGTTGAAGTGGTTCTGTCCCTTCCCGCGCATCAAAATCTTACCATTCTTGGTAACCTTGAGGCGTTTTGAAAATGATTTGTTTGTTTTCATATTCTAGGCTCTAGGAAACTAGGCTCTAGGCTTCAGGACTGAGGAAAGTTTTTCTTTCCTAGTGCCTAGGACCTAACGGCTAGCGCCTGTCTTATTATGCTTTTTCGATGATGACCGTCAGTCCCTTCATTCCTTTCTTGATGGGGTCGGCGATTTTGTAGGCGACTGGTACAAGTTTCAGAATTCTCTCTAATCGTTCCTGTAAGAACTTGAACTCCATATACTTGCTTCGGCCTGTGAGAAAGAGCTCTATCTTGACTCTATTTCCCTCGGTGAGCCATTCGGCTACGCGCTTCGCTTTGAGCTCCAAATCGTGCTCGCTGGTGCCGATCTTTACCTGAACCGTCTTTATCTCTACGGTGTGGATCTTGGTCTTGGCAATCTTCTGTTTCTTATTTTCAGCGTACTGAAACTTACCATAATCCATGATTTTTGCAACCGGAGGGACCGCGTTCGGGGAAATCTCAATCAAATCAAAACCAGCTTCCGTGGCTTTACTAAGCGCTTCCTGGAGGGTTATGACTCCAATGTTCTCACCCTGGGGTCCAATAACCCGAAGCTGTGGAGCGCGTATTTGATGATTTATTCTTGTTCGCGGTGTCGCCATTCAAAAAGGATTAGGTATGGCCATATTTATATCACATCTTAGCAAAAAACGAAAGGGAAGTGTAAAGGCGAGTTTACTTTTCACTCTGCGAGTAGTACTCTTTGAGGGTGTCAAAGTCAGTCTCAAATTTAGTATTTTCGTTTCGAACGAAGCGAGGAGTGACTCAGGAGGAAGTCGCCATGGAGGTCGGTGTTACTCGGCAAACGGTGATTGCCCTTGAAAAGGGGAGTTATACCCCTTCAGTCTCACTGGCACTTCGACTTGCTCGTTTTTTTGGTGTTCATGTTGAAGATCTTTTTACTCTCTAAATCTTTTTTATGCTCAAAGAATTCATAATGCCGATACTGCTTGCGATACTTATCTTCTTCCTTATAAATCCGCTGGATTGGTGGATGAATAATGCCGTGTATATGCTCCTTGTTCTTCTTTTACTCCTTGCGTTCAGTACCTTTTCGGTTTTCTTTTGGAAGGAACACGTGTTAGACGAACGGGAATCGCTCCATAGGATGATTTCGGGACGCATCGCATTTCTCATTGGTGGTGGTGTGACGGTGATCGGTATTGTTGTCCAGAGTTTTTCGCACGCGATTGATCCGTGGCTCCTTGCCGTGCTCTTAAGTATGGTAGTAGGGAAGGCGGGCGCTTTTCTTTGGAGTCGATCTCATAACTAGGGAGCATCACTTCTTATCCACAGGGTGGATGTAAAGTCAGCTTTACATATGGTGTATCTGCGCTACACTAGACCTGTAGTAGTTAACCATCATCAGTATGAACGTTTCGACTAATAAAAAGGGGATAACTATTTTTGCTGCCGTCGTCATTGTCGTTCTCATTGGAGTCGGCTTTTTTGTGGCTCGTCTCGGTTCATCTTCAAAGCAGGAAATGTTAAAAGAAGGTAGTGAGAGGGTGTCTTCAAAAGAGGTCATCCAGGAAGACTTGTCTGTGAAAGCAGAGAGTACCGACGCCACGGCGCTTCTGTTGAAAGAAAAAGGCACGGACCCGTCGTATCGTGGGTTGGTTCTTGCCGGGGGAACAAGTCCCCTACTCGATTTTAATAAGGGTGACTATGAAAAGGCAAAGAACTCAGAAAAACTTATCGTTCTCTATTTTTATGCAAATTGGTGTCCACTTTGTAAGGCTGAAACCATGGCCGCGACATACCAAGCCTTTAATGAGCTCACGGGGGATCATGTGGTTGGTTTTCGAGTGAATTACAACGATAGCGACACGGACGCCGATGAGAAGGCGCTTGCGCGTGAATTCGGTGTTGGATACCAACATACCAAAGTCTTTCTGAAAGGTGGGAAACGCATACTTAAGTCACCTGAAGGGTGGAATAAGGAACGCTATTTATCAGAGATTACCAAAGCACAATAAGTATGGTTGATATAAACATCGGTGTTGCCTTTGTGGCGGGGCTTGTGTCATTCCTGGCACCGTGCGTCCTTCCGATTATTCCAGGCTTTTTGGCGTATCTTGCGGGAAGTTCACTTGAGGCGGGTGCCGTACAGAGAAAGGAAATAGTGATTAACAGCCTCTTTTTTGTTCTCGGCTTCTCGGTGGTCTTTGCGGTGCTCGGTGTTCTGTTGAATACACTCCTCGAGGCAGTTGCCTACGATGTGCAGATTTGGCTTTCCCGCATTGGAGGTGCGCTCGTCATCGTCTTTGGTCTGTATCTTACGGGACTCATTAAGATCGCGATACTTGAGCGCCCACATACCTTCAAGGTGAAAACCGGACTCCATTCACGCTACGTCACCTCCTTCTTGTTCGGTCTCTCATTCGCGGCGGGCTGGACGCCGTGTGTCGGAGCCGCACTCGGCGCAATATTGGGTCTCGCGACGAGCGCACCAGGGTCGGCGTTTGTGCTACTGCTCTCGTACGCGCTGGGACTCGGCCTTCCGTTTTTGGTTATTGGTTTTTTTGCGGGGCAGGCGAGTCGATTTATAGAGAAGTATCAACAGACGTTTGTGTATGTGAATAAGTTCTTTGGCGTCCTGCTCATCCTTCTTGGTGTTCTCATTTTTACGCAGAACCTGAGTCGTCTCGCGAATTTTGAACTGCTTAATCGTTTTTTACTCAAATAAGTATGCACACTAAGAACCTTGGCACACTGCTTATCGCGGTCGCACTTATTTCAGGTGCGATTATCTATCTTGAGAGCGGGAAGGTCTCTCCTCTAACCACGAGTGGGTCGGCCCCCATAGTTGCTGTACCAACTACTTCCGCAGAAGAAGGTGATACAAAAAAGGGAACAGTGGCTTTGTCCGCACTGGACCTAAAGGAAAAAGAAGCAAAGTATGAACGTGCCAAGGAAATCACGACTCCCGACGGATTCATCAACACTTCGACTCCTTCGACAGGCTCAGGACAGGAAAGCGGAGTGCAGGCACCCCTCACTATCAGCGAGCTTATCGGAAAGAAGGTCATTCTGCTCGATATCTGGACCTATTCCTGTATCAACTGTCAGCGGACCATTCCGTATCTTAATTCGTGGCAGGAGAAGTATGGTGATAAGGGACTGGTGATTATCGGTCTACACACTCCCGAGTTTGAGTTTGAAAAAAAGTATGACAACGTACTCTCCGCAGTCAAGAAATTTGGTATCAAATATCCGGTCGTCCTTGATAATGATTACTCAACCTGGCAGGCATACAAAAATCAGTATTGGCCGAGGAAATATCTCATTGACATTGACGGATACATTGTCGCCGACCACATCGGGGAAGGTGGCTATGAAGAAACAGAGCGGGAGATTCAAAAAGCGCTTACCGAACGAATGATTCGGTTAGGTGACACTGGGCAGATTGATACGGCACTTACCAAAGAGCGAGTGGCTACCACCCGCCCCGAAAGCCCCGAGATTTATTTTGGTGCGAGCCGAAATGATTCTTTGGCAAATGGGAAAAAAGGGAGCATCGGTACACAAACACTGGTGCTTCCCGAGGAGGGGGTGCTCAATCGCCTCTATCTTGGTGGTGAGTGGAGTATGTTTCCGGAATATGCCGAGAACACGAGTGACGGCGCAACTATCGTATTTCGTTACAAAGCACAGGATGTGTACTTCGTCGCCAGCTCTGAAGTGGGAACTGACGTACAAATCTACCAGGACGGTGTGCTCGTGAAAGGAAAAGGGGCGATAAATTGCAAAGACGCGGGGTTTTGTGGAGGTGATGAGGTGATGCCTGACGGCGTCGTGTTTATCAAAGAGGACCGGCTGTACAAGCTCATCCAGAATAATGGGACAGAAGAGCACGTCTTGAAGATTAAAATAAAGAATCCCGGACTCAAGGCGTTTACCTTTACGTTCGGTTAAAGCTTGTAGATGTTGGTATATTTCTCCTCTAAGTATCTTGAAAAGTAGTCGGGATTAAGTTTCTCTCCGGTTATTTTGAGCGCGAGATCCTCAGCCGAATAGGATTTTCCATGCTGGTGGATGTGCTTCCGAAGCCACTCACGGAGGGTTTTCAGGTCGCCTTTCCCGATTTTCTTGGGAAGGTCGGGTATCTGCTTTTTTGCGGTGTTCCAAAACTGCGCCGAGTAAAGGTTGCCCAGTGTGTAGGTGGGGAAGTAACCAATGTAGCCTGTGGACCAGTGTACGTCCTGCAGGACGCCTTCCTTGTCGCTCTTCGGAGTGATACCCAGATACTCTTTGTAGCGCTCACTCCAAAGTTTCGGGAGGTCCTTCACCGCTATGGTGCCCTCTATCAGAGCTTTTTCAAGTTCAAAACGGATGATGATGTGCAGGTTGTAGGTGACTTCATCGGCTTCCACGCGGATAAGGGTTGGTTTTACGATATTGACCGAGGCATAGAAGTCGGCAAGCGGTGCGGTGAAGACCCCCGGGAATTCCTTCTGGAGTTTCGGGTACCAGTGTTTCCAGAAGGAAAGACTTTTGCCGACCATATTTTCCCAGAGGCGTGATTGGGATTCGTGAATGCCAAGCGAGGTTGCGTCTGCGAGCGGGGTCCCGAAATGTTCATGGGGGAGTCCTTGCTCATAGAGCGCGTGCCCACCCTCGTGCATCGTGGGGAAGATAGACTCCAGAACATCTTTCGGATTGTAACGGGTCGTGATACGGACATCGTTTGGGTGGAAGCTGGTGGTGAAGGGGTGCGCGGAGACATCAATGCGTCCCGCGTCCAAGTCATAGCCCATACTTTCCGCGACTTGTTTGCTAAGCTCAATCTGCTTTTCAATCGGGAAGTGAGCCGATTTAGCAATAACATGCGGTAGCTTGTTATTGCTGACCTTCTGGATGCGGGCGAGAAAGGGGACGAGAAAGGTTTTGAGGTCGCCAAAAATCCTTTCAATTTCGGATGTCGTCATACCTGGCTCGTAGGTATCTAGGAGCGCATCGTAGGGAGAGTCTGCGTAGCCGATGAGCTTTGCCTCTTCGCGCTTCTTCTCTACCACCTGTTCAAGATAGGGGGCAAACTTAGCGAAGTTGTTTTCCTCCCTTGCCTCTGTCCACACGTTTTGAGACTTTGACGTGAGCTTCGCCATTTCTTTCACAAATGTTTCGGGAAGTTTCCGTTCGCGCGAAAAGCTTCGCCATGTTTCGCGGACGACGGTCGCTTCAGCAGGAGAGAGTTTCCCGCCATCCAATTTCTTTTTGAGTCCGGAAAGTAGTCCGTCGTGGTCAACTTCCAGAAACTTGTTGTGGACGAGCCCGGCAAGGAGGGAAATGGTGTGGGCGCGCGCGTCCGCTCCTTTCTTCGGCATCGTCACTTCTTGGTCCCACTGCAGTACGGCAATCGCGGTGCCAAGGTAGGTCACCTCCCGTAGCCTTTCGGTGAGTTTCTCAATTTCGTTTCTTGGTGGTGTACTTTTTTTTGCGGACATCTCGGTACTATAACTTTTCTGCACCGGAAAGGCCATTAAAGATAGGTTTTTGTGACGTTGACAGGAACGATTTAGGAGTATAACATTTCTGTTATATACGTTAAAGGTCGATATTATGGAACCAATAAGATTGAAAAAGCTAAGTTGGGTCAACAAGTTTCTCGAGAATGAGGGACAGGTGGGACAGATGGTCAATGAGATTATAGAAAGGTTTGAAGGTGCTCTGTTTGAGGAATTACTTAAGGCCGAAACGATAAAGCAGGTGGTGAGTAAACCACAAATCTTTGAACTTCGCATTCATCTCACTGGAATCTTTTTCAGATTTTTAGGACCTAAATCAACTGGTTGTATCATTTTGTTGCATGCTTTCAAGAAGAAGACAAATAAGATACCACCGCGCGAGCTTAATATAGCCGTAAAACGGGCAAAAGAATTAGGTTATAGCTAATTTATGAAAATAAAACAGAAAAAAGAAGCAGACAGTTTGTTGTTTAGTATCGCTAGGTCTGTATTTGTTGCGAGATCGCGCTGTGGGCTAACACAGAAGCAACTGGCAAAAAGAGTTGGCACAGCACAATCGGGAATCGCACGACTAGAGAATTCAGTTCATTTCCCCGGTTTCAATTTGGTCAGTCGGGTCGCTAAAGCGCTTGATCAGAAGATAATCTTTGAATTTTACCCAAAGGATATTTCGGATATAAGGTTTATGAGATTTGATCTCACCTCTAAGCATGAAATTGCATTGAATACGAAAACGACGGAAATCTCTGACACAACCATTCCTGTTTCTGTATCCTCTCCACCGACCTACACGCTTTCTAGGGGTTTAAATCGCCCCCAAATAGAAGAAATTGCATAAAATAGTATGAACAAAATAAAAATATACAATAAATGGGGACTTATTTGCGGTAGCTCTTCAGTTGATGTCAACACCAACTTACTTAGTGTATTTAGTGTCATTGACGAGATAACAGTTTCTCCCCCCAAGAAGCCTTTACCGCCACTTCCACCTGAGGGCATATCTATTGCTGCACAACATGATTTTGTTTCTGTATGGTCAAGAAACGATCTGGAAGAAAGGAAAGTAAATGCAATACTTAGATATCGTAACCCAGATAACGTCGAACTCCTAAAAAAAGATATTGTCTTATCTTTTGAGAAGGGTAAGAAAAACCTACGACTGATATTGAAGTTCAATGGTTTTAAACTAAAGTTAGAGGGAGAATATAGATATGAAATTGAGCTTACCGACGAAAGAGTAGAGCCACTGATTATTCAGGCTTCTTTCCTCGTTAAATTCTCAAAATAGTAAGGAAGGTTAAAACAAAACACCCCCGCCGTGAGGCGGGGGTGTTTTGCTTCAACATGCCGAAGCATGTTTTAGAGGTTATGCGCGCTGTACGTTTACGGCGTTCATTCCCTTAGGAGACTCTTCAGTCTCAAAGGAAACCTTATCTCCTTCCTGGAGATCGCTGAATTGCACACCTACGAGAGCCTTGCTGTGAAAGAACAAGTCTTTCTGCAAGCCTTCGGCGGTAATGAATCCAAAACCTTTGTCAGTCAATTTCTTGATTGTACCGGTCATATTTTTTGGCTTCTAGTGATAATACAAAGCTTATGATGTGAATCGACTCTTTTCTACACGCGACTTTGTTACTGGGTATACTAGCATACCTTGACTTTCCTGTCAACATATTACGCTATTACGCAAAAACACCGCCCTAAGGCGGTGTTTTGGGTGGTGGTGGGAAACTAGTGAGATAACTAAACTAAATGCTTTCGTGCGAAAGCAAAGCCGGAACCTTGTTTGAGATATTTCTCAAACGCGAAGGCTTTTTTCTTGTCTTGAAATGTGCAGTACCACATGAGCTGGTATGGGCGTTTGGTACTTGAGTATTTTGAAATACCTGAATTGTGCTCGGATAAACGTTTCTGAACATCTTCCGTGATGCCCGTGTAGTAACTGCCGTCTTTTAGACTTTGTATGATGTAGACAAAGTGCATACATAGATTATAGCCCTACTTCGTTCTGCTCCGCTAAAGCTACGCAGGACTACGAAGGGCACTGCTTCTTTGCTACGCAAAACAAAAACGCCCTTTGGGGCGTTTTTTGTTTTCTTGTGCTCGCACTGCGTAGCTTGCGCTACATGGCGCGATGGTAAGAATTACTTGCGGAGAGAGCCCTACTTCGCTAAAGCTACGAAGGGCACTGCTTCGCAAGCGAAGCAGTGGAGAAGCCGGGAATTGAACCCGGGTGCACATGATTCTTTTTTCCGGTTCTACATTGTCTAGTCATTCTTTACCCTTGCGGGCTTTAAACATCAAAACTAAAAGAATAACAGAAGCGTTTTGATGCCGATTCTCTGAAGTTAAAGCGTGAGCCGAGAAGAGCGCACACTCGATTCCGAAGTATATAACACCTATGTATCCCTATCGGACGTTGGGAAGATAGACGTCACCTACGCCGAAGCGTAAGCGAAAGCGAGCTCATGTCCGCCAAAATATGGCGAGACGATGGACTTGGCCTTTGAAATTAAGGTTTTTGCACTTAATTGTTCCAGCAGTTTAAGGAAGTACTGGAGTTCCACAATGCGCGAAAAGAAGGAGACCATATGTCTATGCCTGTCATCCCCCTAAAACATATTTTGCTGCAAAATATGTTCGGGCGAACAATTTCTTTTCTTAAAGAAATTGTTTTAGCCCTTAAAATCTCCGATTCGAGCGACGCTTTGCTTCACAAGCGTTTAGTCCCTAAAAAGTCCTTGAGAATCTTTTTCTTTTCGCGGGCTCCCCAGAGACTTTTCAAAAATCGCTCGTGAGTAAATGCTTCAGCTTTGTCTTGAAATCTTTCGGCCTTCACAAATTCAAGTGGGCGTCGGTGAACAGTTGCAGCAACATAGCCCGTATGATGTCGTTTAAGGCGCTCCTCAAGATTGCTTGTACACCCCACATATAGTTTACCGTCCTTGTGACTGTAAAGAATGTAGACTGTGTAAAACATGCTTTAAGCGAATGACAGTTATTTTTTCAAAGTACGTGCTAAGGCATCTCCCCTAAAACAAATCTTATCAGATTTGTTCGGGCGATCGTGAATTTCATTCACGATATAGCCGGCGGATGTCGCGTTCCACCTCTCGTTTCTTGATGGTTTCGCGCTTATCAAATTTCTTCTTACCTCGCGCGATAGCGATATCCACCTTGATTTTTCGGCCTTTATTATACACCGATATCGGCACGATTGTCAATCCTTTCTTGGACTCACTCTGCGCGAGGTCGTGAATCTCTTTGCGGGTGAGGATGAGTTTCCTGTTGCGCCGTTCGTCAAAGCCCTTTGGGGCGTTCTTGGGCTGATAGGCGGGAATATAGGCACCGACGAGGAACGCTTCACTTCCTCGGACAATCACGTGTGCGCCTTCCAGGGAACCGAGCTTCGCGCGCAGTGATTTCACTTCAAGCCCTAAAAGCTCAATGCCGACATTGAACGTTTCCAGGAATTCGTAATTGAAGTGTGCTTTGCGATTCTCTATAAGCATTCGTCAATACTAACAGACTGTGCTGTTTCCATAAAGGAAATAATATGTATAATTGCGTGATGTCAAACCTCAAAGAAAATGTAAAAGAGGCGAAGGAAAAAGGGAAGAAGGTGCTTAAGTCGTTTTCGCCCAAAGAACCGCAAGGTAAAAATACTCCTCCACAAAAGCCATGGCGTGAGTTCGTAAACAACGCGACGGGAATGCTGTTTATTTTTCTTGTGCTGATGACGATTTACTCGTTTCTCGCGGAGAAGCGCACCGACACCTCAAAGGTTTCCATTTCCGAGGTTGCGGGAGATGTCGCGCGTGGGGATGTCTCTGAAATAAAAGTGGCGGGAGAGGTACTTACTGTTATATATGGCAAAGGTAATATAGAAAAGAAAGCGCAAAAGGAGCCGGGTACCTCGCTTTCAGAGACGCTCAAGAATTATGGGGTGCCAACCGACAAACTTCAAGCGGTAAAGATTTCCGTGGAAAAGGAAGGAGGCTTTGGTTATTGGTTCCTCAATCTCGCTCCGTTCATCTTCCCGCTCATCTTTGTGCTGGTGCTTCTTTGGTTTTTGACTCGGCAGGTGAAGGGCGCCGGCATGCAAGCCTTCACCTTTGGGCAATCCAAACCCCGCATTATTTTCCCGACCGACAAAAAACAAAAGGTCACCTTCAAAGATGTCGCGGGTGTGAAGGAGGCGAAGCAGGAACTTTCCGAAATTGTTGATTTTCTTAAAAACCCGAAGAAGTTTTTGGATATTGGCGCGCAGATACCTAAGGGTGTGCTCCTTATGGGCGCTGCCGGAACAGGGAAGACACTTCTTGCGAGGGCGGTCGCGGGTGAGGCGGGCGTGCCGTTCTTCTCGATATCAGGTTCCGAATTTGTGGAAATGTTCGTCGGTGTCGGGGCTTCGCGTGTTCGTGATTTGTTCAAGATGGCGAAACAGGCAGCACCTTCTATTATCTTCATAGATGAAATTGACGCGGTGGGACGTGTACGTGGTGGGGGAATGGGCGGAGGCAACGATGAACGCGAGCAGACACTCAACCAAATACTTGTGGAGATGGACGGGTTTGAACAACACGACAAAGTGATTGTGATGGCTGCGACAAACCGTAGCGATGTGCTGGACTCCGCGCTTATACGTCCCGGGCGATTTGATAGACGGGTAACGGTGGACCTTCCTGACCGCGATGACCGTGAAGCAATTCTTGCGGTGCATGCGACCAAAAAACAGCTCGCGGAAGATGTGAATCTCAAGGTTATTGCCGTGCGCACCCCGGGATTCTCCGGAGCGGACCTTCACTCTATTGTAAACGAAGCCGCCATTCTCGCGGCGCGCGAAGAGCGCATGAAGGTGGCACAGTTTGACCTCATTCGGTCCATTGAGAAGGTAATGCTCGGTCCAGAGCGAAAGAGCCATTTGCTGTCGGAAGCCGAAAAGAAAATTACCGCCTATCACGAAGCGGGACACGCGCTCGTCTCCTCGGTGCTTCCATATGCCGACCCGGTGCACAAAGTATCTATTATCTCGCGCGGTCGCGCGGCGGGGTATACGCTGAAGCTCCCGCTTGAAGATAGGAAGCTTCAGTCACGCAAAGAGTTCTTGGATGATATTGCCGTCACGCTCGGAGGCTACATCACCGAGCTTATGCTCTTTGGTGATATCACGACCGGTCCCTCAAACGATTTGCAGGTAGTCTCGGCGCTCGCGCGCGATATGGTCACGAAGTACGGTATGTCCGACAAGCTCGGCCCTATCGCGTTTGAAACACTCCTCGGACGAATTGGTAATCGAGGTGTACACGAAGAGAAGGAGTATTCCCAAAAAGTAGGGGACGCGATAGACGTGGAGGTTTCCAAAATTGTCACCGAAGCTTACAAACGCGCCGAAGACATACTCACGAAACACCGCCCCGCGCTTGATGCGATTGCTCTCAAACTTATAGAAGTGGAGACGCTTGAGCAGGAAGAGTACGAAAAAATTATCATCGCGTTCGGTATTATGCCGAAGAAGAAGAAAGATATAGAGCATCAAAAATAAACGCGGACAGATGCGGACTTCACACAGACCTACGCGGACTTATTCTCCCTTTTTTAAAGGGAGCACTTCCGTCTTCGGAAGGAGGGATTTTCTCTCCGCCTTTCCAAGAGGAGGAATGAGGTGGGGTGGCATCAAAAACAAAAGCCGCTCGGGGGAGCGGCTGGGGAAAGAACAAAGATTCTGCTTAGTAGCAAACATCGATTGGGATTGAGCCTTCCATCGGCACCAGTGTTACTTGCTGTTCGTTAAAACGCACTTTGCGTTTTTTGAACTCCGCCTTTATCGCCCGTACGATTATCGGGTAGATTCTTTGCACTTCAGCTTCGAAGTACTCCTTTGGCAGATAGATAGATGACATTCCTTTGGTGTGAAGTTCTCGGAGCAAATTCTGCTCCATTGCTTGCCTGGCAATCTGGAGAATGGCGGGATTGTACTCTTTCACGTTCTTCGGACTTTTCTCACGCATAGTTTTTTTAGGGTTCAAACTCGAAACACAGTAGCATATCCGCTCGCCCCACGCACTTTTGCAGAAGCGTCCTATTTGCGCTACGATTTCAATTACGCGCGTGTAGCTCAATGGTGGAGCGTCCCGCTTATATCGGGATGGTTCTAGGTTCGAGTCCTAGCACGCGCACTCGGAAATAAATCATATATCTCGGAGGTTCGTGGTTCCACGCCTGCTCCCGACCATCGGGAGGGCGGGCAGGGAGTCCAAGTGGGCGGATTTTTGTTAAGGGCAATAACATTCCAACATTCTCAAGAATGTTGGAATGTTATTTTGGATTATTCAAAATGGATTTCGTCTTGCTTGCGGGAGGTGAGGTGGGCGCGGAGGAGGGGGTAGTGGGAGAGTGTTTCGTCGGCTTCCAGGAGGTGCCTCGCTTCAGCGCGGGCGGCTTCTACCATTTTGAGATTTTGAAGCGCTTCCATGGCGACGTCCGAGACACCCCACTGCTGTGAACCAGAGAGTTCTCCCGCTCCGCGGAACTTGAGGTCATACTCGGCGAGCTCAAAGCCGTTTTTAGCTGTTTGGAGTGCTTTCAATCGGTCGGCTGTTTTCGCTCCGGCGCTTTCAGTAAAGACATAACAGTACGCCTGGCGCGAGCTACGCAATACCCGCCCCCGGAGCTGGTGAAGCTGAGCGAGACCGAAACGCTCTGCTCCTTCCAAAATAATGGAGGTGGCGTTCAGTACATTCACACCGACTTCAACTACCGAGGTGGAGACAAGAATGTGTATTTTTCCGCTCTTAAACCCATTCATTACCTTTTCTTTTTCGTTGGGTTTTAATTTGCTGTGCATCACGCCGATTTCGTATTCCTGAAAGACTTTTTCCTTAAGTCGTTTCGCTTCGGCCTTCGCTGACTTTGCGAGTACGGCAAATTCTTTATCCGGGTCCGGCTCGTCTATGCGTGGCGTGATGATATAGGCTTGTCGTCCAGCCTGTAATTCTTTGCGCACTTTCTCGTACACTGCGTCGCGACCACTGGGAAGCACAATCTCGGTGATAATCGGTTTGCGTCCCGCAGGTTGTTCATCCAGTACCGTAAGGTCAAGGTCGCCGTACACGGTGAGCGCGAGTGTTCTCGGTATTGGTGTCGCTGTCATAGAGAGCAAATGAGGCATTCGTACTTCCTTATGTACAAGAGCCTTTCGTTGATTTACACCAAAGCGATGTTGTTCATCAATAATCGCAAACGCCAGGTGCTTAAACTGTACGGACTTTTGGATAAGCGAATGCGTCCCGATGAGCACGGCAATCTCGCCATTTTTCGTCCACTTCAAGAGTTGGCTCCGTGAAATATCGGTCCATCCCGCAGGGTTTACCTTGGAGGGAAATTTGCGACACCCTCTCCCTGTTATAAGCGCGATGCTTATAGGGAGATGTTTGAAATATTCGATGAACGATTCAAAGTGTTGTGTTGCGAGGATTTCGGTCGGTGCCATATACGCGACCTGAAGTGTCCCGTAATTTTGATCTTTAGGTCGTGAGGTGATCACTGCATAGGCGGTGGAAGCGGCGACCGCGGTTTTACCGCTTCCCACATCTCCCTCAAGTAGGCGCGCCATGGGGACACCTCTCCTAAAATCTTCAAGTATTCCACTTACGGCGCGGTTTTGCGCATTCGTAAATGAAAACGGAAAACGTTTGGTGAAGAGTGCGATATGTTCCTCTCCCTTTTCAACCGTAAATGATTTTTCTTTCTGCCAGAGCTTACGCTCTTTTTGTTTTTCAAGTTGAATGAAAAAAACTTCCTCAAACGCGAAGCGTTTGCGCGCGACGACCGCGTCGTCTGCTTTTTGTGGAGCGTGGATAAAGATGAGCGCGGTTTTGAGAGAAGGGAGGTGGTACTTTTCCAGGATTTTAGGAGGGATGGGGTCAACGAGCGTTTCAAGGGCACCAGAGCCGATACTCTTTTGAATAGCGTGAAAAAGCCAATTTGAGGTGATACCACTGGACTCGGGATAGACCGGATGTAGATGGTGCGCTTCGCCGGCTTCTCCAAAGAGTGACCCGCCGACTCCTTGTGGGACCGATTCCACTTTTTCTATTTTCGGATTTGAGAAGTAGAAAGAGCGTGTAGCTTGTAACGTGGAACGTGTAGCGTCAGAAGATTTGGGACGCCGCTCTGAAACGCGTCCCTCTACGCGCACCAGTGCGTCTTCGGGGATCATTTTTGCAATGTAGGGTTGATTGAACCAAACAATTTGGATTTTTCCGCTGTCGTCTTGAAGTTCCGCCGTGCCCATCGGGATTTTCTTGTGAAAGGCTTTGGTCGCTTCAAGCTTGGTGATTCTTCCAAATACAACCGCGGTTTCGCCTTTTTGGAGTCCGGCAATGGTTTGCATCTTCGCGACATCTCCGTAGCGGGCGGGGAAGTGATACAGCAAATCCTCCACGGTTTTTATCCTCAGTTTCTTGAGGGCTTTGTGCTGTGGCTCGTTCAGGCGAAACGCGGTTTCAATGGGGGAAGTAAGTTCCATTCGGTAATTGTAGCTAAAAATACGTTATTGAAAAGCAAAAGTACTATTACCACATATCAGCGGTCGCTGATATGTGGTAATAGTGCCGTGTACGTATACGAGTCACTTTTTGCTTCGGTCGCCGTTAATGGTAGTATGAACCCCATTATGACCGATGACCCACAGAAATTTTTGGACGTAGCGCTTGAGGCGGTAAAGCTTGCCGAGCCGATTTTTCGCGCATCATTTGGGAAGGCTTCTGGGGTTGAGGTAAAAAAAGGAGTGGTGGCAAGCTTCGTCACCGATACCGATAAAGAGATTGAACAATTATTGAGGCGGGAGATTTCTTTGGCTTTTCCGGACCACGCCATTGTGGGGGAAGAAGAGGGAGAAAAAGTGGGACAGCGGTACACCTGGTACTTTGACCCGATAGACGGGACGACCAACTATATTCACGGACTCCACCACTGCGCGATTTCGGTGGCGCTGTGGGATGAGAAAGGTCCGCTTGTGGGCGTTGTGTGTGACCCTGTTAATAAGCGGACTTACACTGCTATTCGTGGTGGTGGAGCGTTTGAAAATGGACAACCCATCCACATATCGGGAGCTACGTCGCTTAAAGAAGGAGTAGGGTCGCTTGGGTGGAAGCGAAAGGATGTTGCTTCTATGAGCGACCTTTGCAGTCGGATTGAAGAAAATGCTTATCGCTTCCGTGTATTTAGTGGCTCGGCGCTTGAGCTTTGTTTTGTAGCCTCAGGCATTTTGGACTTTTTTGTAAGTACCCACATACACATCTGGGACATGGCGGCGGGCGTTCTCGTTGTTACTGAAGCAGGCGGTGTGGTTTCTGATATAAATGGGAAATCGGTAAGTCCGCTTTCAACGACCGTTGTCGGTAGTAATACAACACTCTGCAGTGAACTTCTTGCGGTGCTCACATAGACTCACGGACTCGCTCAATTTAGCAATAGTATGCTATAGCATACTATTGCTAAGAGAAAAGAGATGGGAGAAGAATGGAGATTTTTAGAAATCTATGCGGAATTCGTAGCCGTATTTTTTGAGACCGAGTTTTTCGTAGAAGCTGTGGACGTTTTCGCGTGCCATACGGCTGGTGCCAATGACTTTATAGCAGTTAAGGCGTTTTGCTTCCGCGAGAGCCTCTTTGACGAGCAGGCTCCCGATGCCTTTCTTGCGATGCTCTTCTTTGACCAGCAGGTCTTCCAAAAGTCCGTAAGGCTCTTTGTGGGAGTCGTTCCGTATCAAATACAAATACATCGCGCCAAGCTCCTCGCCGTTTTCCACGGCGGAAAGGCGGATAGCGTTCTCTTTTTGTTCCTTTTTTATTTGCATGATTGTTTACCAATCAACCAATCTGGTACCAATCTGCTAATACCTGCGAATAAGACCGAGTTTTCGGATTGGTAGGTATTTGTAGATTGGTGTTCATTCGCAGATTTGTACTTACTTGATGAGATTCCAAATAATCTCCGCAGTCTTTTCTGCGTCGTGCCGAATGAGGCTCCTTGTGAGCGTGTCACCTTTTGCCTTTCTGTGCACATGGTTTGAAATCACTTTTTCCGCGATGACAGTAGTCACGTTTTTCTTAATGGTTTCGATATCCGGTTCGACGAAGAATGCGTTTTCTTTTTTATAGAGCGCCAAGGTGCTTGCCTCGGGTTTTTCGGTGTTCACGATAACGGTATCAATTACTGACGTTTTTTCGCTTCCGCCAAGATACGCATTCGCCTCGCGCACGAAGTCGGAGGCCTTGAATCTATCCGTCTGGCCAAGCTTGGTCATAATGTTTGTGATGAGCACTTTTCGTGCCTTTGAAGATTTGATGGCTCCTGCAACGCCGGGCACGAGAAGGTTGGGGAAGGTAGAGGTGTAGAGGTCACCGGGACCGAGGATAATCGCGTCCGCGCGAGCGATGGCATCAAGCGCTCGGGGATTTGCTTCCGATTTGGATAGCATCAGTTTTTCAATCGGCGCACGTTTTTTGTCCACCGGTTCATCAAGTTCATGCTCACTCTTGATGAGAGTGCCGTCTTTGAGGCGTGCGGAAAGGGTTGTAGGATTCTTGGATACGAAAAGTACCTCTCCGCGTACGTTGAGGAGGCGTGCTGCTTCGGCAATCGCGCCTTCGGGTGTCCCTGTCACTTTCTGAAGTCCGGCAAGGAGAATGTTGCCGACGCTGTGACCCTTGAGAGACCCGCGGTCAAAGCGGTAGGTGAAGAGTTCCTGAAGTGCGGGGACGGTGTAGGAAAGTCCGATGAGGCACTGCCTGATATCGCCCATCGGCATTATTCCTAGATCTTTGCGAAGTATTCCGGTAGAACCGCCGTCGTCGGCGGTGGACACAATCACGATATTGTTGGTAGGGAACTCCCGCAGTCCTTTTAGTAAGGTAAAGGTTGCGGTGCCTCCGCCGATGATAACAACAGTCTTCATAAATATACTCGACACTAATCTACGAATGAAGACTCGAATGACACGAATAATTCGTACGCCCTATTTCTAAGGGTTCTTAACTATTCGTGTCATTCGTTCTTTATAGTAGTGTCATTGGTGTCGTGTTAAATAATTTGTAATTTCTTTCCTGCTTTCTCCAACGCCACAATCGCTTTGTCCAACTGCTTCTTCGTGTGCGCTGCGGAAATTTGGACTCGAATGCGTCCTTTGCCTTTCGGCACGACAGGATAGGCGAAGCCACGGACATACAGACCTTCTTTGAGGAGCTCGTCTGCAAGGGCCATCGTCTTAGGCTCGTCCATCGTCATAATTGGAGTAATGGCATGCGAACCTCCTCCCAGTGTATAACCCAATTTCTCCAACTTTGTTCTGAAATAGACGGTGTTTTCGGTGAGTTTGTTCTTGAGCGGTAGGAACTCCTTATTGAAATGTTCAATCACATAGAGAGCGGCACCGGCGATGGCGGGCATCAGTGAGTTTGAGAAGAGATACGTTCGGCTTCGCTGACGGAGGAGATCTACTACTTCTTTCTTCCCAGTCGTAAAACCACCACCCGCACCTCCAAGTGCCTTGCCGAAGGTGGAAGTGAGGATATCCAATTTGCCGAGTATTCCTTTCTCTTCAATACTGCCTCGGCCGGTTTTTCCAAGTACCCCCGTGCCGTGTGAATCGTCCACGACGAGTATCGCGTCGTGCTTATCGCAAAGTGCTTTGATTTCATCAAGCTTCGCGATCTCGCCGTCCATTGAAAAGACACCGTCGGTAACGACAAGTCTTCGTCGTGCTCCCTTCGCCTCTATAAGCTGTTTTTCAAGCTCTTCCATATTGTTGTGCGCGAAGCGGAAGCGTTCGGCTTTGCAGAGGCGCACACCGTCAATGATGGACGCGTGGTTCAGCTCATCAGAAAAGATAGCGTCACCTTCAGCGAGCAACACTTCAAACAGTCCGGTGTTCGCGTCAAAACAGGAGGTGTACAAAATAGTGTCTTCGGTACCGAAGAACTTTGAAATGGCCGATTCAAGCTTTTTGTGTAGGTCGGTGGTGCCGACGATAAAACGAACGCTGTTCAACCCAAGCGAATATTCTTTGAGCGCCTTCTGTGCGGCTTTGATAACTTTTTTCTGCTGGGATATGCCGAGGTAGTTGTTTGCGCAGAGGTTAATGAGTTTCTTGCCGTCCACTTTTATTTCGGTCCCCGGGCGACCCTGGATAGTCTTTTCAGTTTTAAAAAGCCCACTTTGTTTCATGGTGGCTATTTCATTTTGCATTTCTATTTTTAGTTTGTCGTTTATCATATGAAAAGACGAATTATGAATATGGAATTATGAATTAAGGTCTAGCTTCGCATCTTCACCATACTTCTTAATTCTTACTTCATACTTCAATCAGTAACTTCGGGTGCTTCGCCATCATCTCCTCAAATTTCTCCTTAGTATACTCCGCGAGCGGGAGAATCGTCCCTTTACCTTGGTCCAAAATTACGTTCCAAATATTTTCTTGGATTTTGTTCGTTCGGTCGGCGAAGAGCTTCTGGGTCATTTCCCATGTCTCGGGGAGTCTTCGTCCGATAACGGCGTGGACGGTAAGACCACGAACGACGAAGCGGTTGTAATCTTCAAGCACGAAATCGCCGGTCTTGATGCCGAAGGCAATCACATCTCCACCTCGGCGCGTGGCGAACAGAGCATTGTTAAACGAAGAGTTAAACCCCGCCATTTCAAACGAGACATCCACGCCAAGACCCGCGGTGAGTTCTTCAATTTTCTTAATGACCGCTTCGTCGCGGTGGTAGGACTGGTTATCTCCCCTAACAAGGGGAGCACTGCCGTCCTCGGCAGGAGGGGTGTTTTTTACATCCCTCCCCCTAACGGGTACTCCCTTTATTAAGGGAGATTCCCGAACAGAAAGAGGTATCACATAATCAATACCGAGACGCTTCGCCATTTCCTGAGACACGGGGTTTGGTTCCACGCCGATGATGGTTGATGCGCCAAGTCCTCGTGCGACAAGAATAAGAAAAAGACCAATGGGACCAAGGCCAAAAATGGCAACCGTCTTTCCCTTGAGTGGGACTTTGCTACCGGCGTGGACGGCATTTCCGAACGGCTCTTGCATCGCGCCAAGTTCGGGCCTTATGGCGGAAGTGTCGGTTTTCCAGACAATGTGGCCCGGAAGTTTTACAAACTCGGCAAAACCGCCGTCGTGCGAGATACCGAGGATTTTTTCGTTCGTACAAACGTGCCTCTCTCCGAGTTTGCACTGAAAACATTTGTTGCAGACGACGTGCGATTCGGGCGAGGCGAAGTCGCCTACCTTGAGTGGGTAGGGGGCAACGTCGTTTACCTTGCTTCCCATCGCGACAATCTCACCGAAAAACTCGTGCCCGAGAATGCGACGGGTTCCGCCTTCGGCCTTGATGCTACCCAAAATCTGGTCCCGAAATGCCGCGCGGTTCCAGATACCGCGGTCGGTCCCGCAGATACCCGCGTAATGGACTTTGAGAATTACTTTGTCCGCGTCCGAGGAATTTACCGTCTCGTCTAAGACCGGCTCGGGCACGTCCGCAAGCTCAAACCCACGGGTTGTTTCCCAGCTTCCTAAGGTTGTATCAAAAACTAATGCGCGCATATTATTTAGAAGAAAACTGTTTAAATGTATTCCATTTCGGGTCTTGCTTCATCATAAACTGAAGTTCGTGCTTCCCGGAATCGATGGATTTTACTTTTTGTTCGTAAATTTCCGGTTTCCATTCCGAAGCATAGAAAACAAACTCCCGCATTCCGTTGATTGTGATTACCATGGCAAAAACTGCCTGATTATTTTCTGTCAGCTTTTTTACAAGCACGTCTTCGATTTTTGCCAACTCATCTGATTCAGTTCCATCAGGGAGACCCTTTATAGGGTGTAGAAGGGGAACTGCGACCCCTATCTGGAAAGGATATCCAGAATGTCCGACTGCTTCTTTCAAACCATTTCTAAATCGAACGAATATCGGTTTATCCTCCATGATTCCTTGGGCGACAGACCACGTGTCAGGATATTCGCCGATGTCTTTAAAGTTCTTTTTGAACAAATTGAACATAGAAAGGAGAAACACAACCACTAGTAACGCAATTATGTATTTTTTGGTCATATTTGCAAATTATTCTACTGTAACACTTTTAGCTAAATTCCTTGGGCGGTCGGGGTCCAGTTTGCGCTCAAGCGTGAGGTAGTAGGCAAAAAGCTGAAGTGGAACGACGGCGAGAATAGGGGAGAGCATCTCAATCGTTTTCGGAATATAGAATACGTCATCCGCGAGCTTGCCAATGCGAGTGTCGCCTTCGGTTGCAATTGCAAGCACACGACCGCTCCGCGCCTTAATCTCCTGTATGTTTGAAAGCATTTTATCATAGACGCTATCCTCTGGGGCGATGGCGACGGTGGGGAACTCTTTGTCTATCATCGCGATAAAGCCGTGCTTCATCTCTCCCGCACCGCACCCCTCCGCGTGAATGTAGGAAGCCTCCTTCACTTTGAGCGCTCCTTCATAGGCGGTAGCGAAATTGTACTTTCGGCCGAGGTAAAGCATATGCTCGTATTTCGCATATTTTTTCGCGAGTTTCTTGATTTCTTTTTCCTGTTTCAAAATCGTTGCAATTTTTTTCGGAAGTTCCTGAAGCGCCTCGGCTATTTTCTTTCCCATCGTGAGGGACAGCTCGCGTTCTCTCCCCAATGTGAGCGTGAGCAGGGCGAGCACCACAAGTTGTGAGATGTAGGCTTTGGTGGAGAGGACGCTAATCTCCGGTCCCGCGTGGTTGAAAATACCCGCGTCCGTTTCGCGCGCGATGGTGGAACCGACGACATTCACGATACCGAGTGTGGTCGCGCCTTTTCGCTTCGCTTCGCGAATGGCTTCCAAGGTGTCCGCGGTTTCGCCCGATTGTGAGACAGCGATAACAATGGTGTGTTCATCAAGAACGGGCTTTCGGTAACGGAACTCCGAGGCAAATTCCACTTCAACCGGAATACCCGCGTACTCTTCCAGCATATATTCGCCGACTCGCGCCGCGTGAAAGGCGGTCCCGCAAGCGACGATGATAATATGCTTCGCTTCGCGCAGTTTCTCGGAAATACTCTGAAGTCCGCCAAGCTTCGCGAGGCCATCTTCGGTAATGAGCCGCCCGCGGAGCGTATTTTCTATAACCTCCGGTCCCTCCATAATTTCTTTGAGGGTGAAATGAGGGAACCCTCCTTTTTGCATCCTGTCCGCGTCCCATTCAATCGTTTCGGTACCTCTCTCCACCGCTTTGTTATCAAGCGTGACAATCGTGTGCGTGGTCGGAGTGACAACCGCCATCTCGCCATCTTCTAGATAGAGCACGGTGCGGGTGTGTGAGAGCAAGGGAGAAGCATCGGAGGCGACAAAGTTTTCTCCCTCGCCAAGGCCAAGGACAATCGGCGCGCCCATTCGCGCCGTTACGATTTTCTCGGGCTCGTAGCTCGAGACAACCGCAAGTCCGTAGGTGCCCCTGAGTTTCCTAAGTGTACTTTGCACCGCCTGTTCAAGCACGGGAGTTTCTTTGTAGGCGTCTTCAAGTAGGTGGGCGATAACTTCCGAATCGGTTTCGGACTTGAAGACGTGTTTTTGTTTCTTAAGTTCTTCGCGGAGTTCCTCGTGATTTTCAATGATACCGTTGTGTACGATATAAAATTGCTTGGTGCAATCGGCGTGCGGGTGCGTATTTTTCTCCGCCGGCTTGCCGTGGGTCGCCCAACGGGTGTGCCCGATACCGGCTGTTCCGTCGAGGGTTTTACCGGCACAGCTTGAGGCGAGCATGGCGACCTTGCCGACTGCGCGCGAGGTCTTTACCCGCCCGCCTTCGGCATTCGGGCCAGCTCCTTTAGTGCCTACGATAGCCACTCCCGCACTGTCGTATCCTCGGTACTCAAGCCGATGAAGCCCGTCCAGAATGATGGGAAGCGCCTCTCTCTTGCCGACATATCCAATGATTCCACACACAATGGTAAATCCTAAATACTAAAATCTAAATCCTAAACAAATCACAAATTCCAAACTGCCTAAAAGCATACACTATAACCCAGAGTTTGTGGAAAAAGTCGCAAAAAACCGACCAACTAGGTCGGTTTTACGGGCCTTACTATTTTTGCTCGCTAGTAGTTATTTCTGGGTGCAAACGCGAGTGCGAGGGCCACGAGTGCGAGAGACACATCGCGAAAGAGGACATTCAGTTGATTTTGGCTGAAGTACACGATTGAACCCAAGTAGATAGCGGAAATAAGTGAGGGAATAAAGATGCGCCAGCCCGAGAGGAGCCAGAGCGCGATGACGATATGAAAGAGGGCGATAAGGAGGAGCAGAGTATTTTGGGAGATGCCCGCTTGCGCAAGGATACCGGCATTCTTTACGAACGGAGGAATGTAACCGATCCACGCATCCGCGTGTTTCCAGAATCCATAGGCCGGATAGAGGAACGTAAAGGCGAGCGCGATGCGTATAAGGAGAGAAGAAGTTTTAGACATACTTATTTTACAAGTTCGAAGTCCTAAGCTCTAAGTTCGAAGAAATTTTTAAATTTCAGCAGTTAAGAGTTCTTAGAGCTTCGAGCTTTGACAGGCTTAGAGCTTGTTCTGCTACTCCGTAACAACAACCGTCCCTCCCGCGCTTGCGTTCAGGTGGTCGTGATAATTCCAGGTACCCACTTTGGTGAAGGTAAACTTGAACGCTTCGTTTCCGCGCTGAATCGTCTTGTACTGGTCAAACTCTGGATAGATAAGATGTGTCGGATGGTCATTTGAAGCGACCGAAGCGCGTTTCCCGGTCTTGTTTTCAAAGACGACAGTTTCGCCTTTTTTGATGGTGATACTTTTCGGCGCAAATCCTGTATAGGTATAGGTCACCTTCGGTTCCTGCTTCATCTCTATTTTTACCTGTACTTCTTTAACAGCCGTCTTCTCTTTAGCGACAATATCTCCGCAGGCAACATACACTTTTCCTTCCGTGGCTGATTTGTGGACATTGATAGCAAGGGGAAGTTCGGAAAGAAGCTTCTCAATGGTCATATTCGGAATATCGGTTTGTGATGCGCCTTTACCAACGGCCGTAAGTGGATACTTTACCGCGCCTGGAGTAGGGCATGAGCCGAGATGAATGTGCGCAGGTTGTGCGTCATCTGAAGGCTTGCCGACGAGATTTACAATAACTCTTACCGTGCTGGTACCTACCTGTACGATGACAGCCTGTCCTCCCTGGCCGAGCGCATTCTGCTCGTTCAGTTTGACCTGAAGCGTGGTCGGTTTATTTCGCTCTTCGTTCGCCTTCGCTTCTTGTTCAACCTTTACCTTCTTGTTGGCCGAATTCTTCTTAACGGCTAATGTTCCTCCGCCCAGGGCAAGCACGGCGATAATAATCGCCGCTAGTGGTGCTACTCCTCGTTTTGTATTTACGTACATAGTGTAGGTCGTTACTTAATGTATAAAAAAATAGGCAAGACACGTATACACTAGTGTAGCAATTTTTTTCAAAAAGCAATACGACTAAATACCAGTTGGCATTTTTTGCGCCTCCAGTGTCAAGAAAAGCGGAATCTCTTTGCGAGCGAAATCTTCGGCGATGCCTCGCGGTCCGTCTTGGCTTTTTTTGCCCGATATCCATTCTTCAAGACGAGTGATAGCAAACCCGGATTTACCCAGCGCTTTTACGTATGCCTGTAAGGGGCGGTGAAAGGAGAGGGTCATGACACGCGAAGCGCTTCCCGGACTCATATCTATTTCGCTTTTGAGGCTAGAGAGGTAACGGTCAATGCGTCGATATTGCGCGTTTTTCTTTTCATCGTATTCCCAGGAGCTTGCTTTTGGAATACGGAAGGCGGGGTGATTCAGCACAAGGTACAATTTTCCGTTTGGTGAAAGCACACGAGCACATTCCGCAAGCGTTCCGTTCATATTTTCAATGTTTTGGAGCGCGAGCACGATGGCCACTTTTTCTACCGTTCCGTCGTTGAGAAAGGGAAGCGATTCGGCGGAGGCGACATGGTACGCAATTTCCTCGGGAGATTTCTTTTTTGCAATCTCCACCAGCTCTTTGGAAATATCGGACGCAACAACCGTCGCTCCCGCTTTTACAAACTCGCGCGCAAAGAGCCCTTGCCCGCAGGCAAGGTCAAGCACGTTTTCTCCCTTCTTAATCTCCATCAGCCGGAGTAGGTTCGGGAGTATCAGGTCCTGCTGATACGAGCCTTTCTCCTCAACGGTCTCGTCGTACCACTTGGCGACCCCGCTCCACGAAGTTGGAGTAGCCTGTGGTTTTACAAGGTCGGACTTTGTAAGATTTGAGGATTTTGATTTTTTGGCTATCGGTTTTTCCATGTTGAAAGCAAGTTTATCTCATACGCGAAAGCACTCCAATTACCGTCTTTTTCCTTGAAGGTTTTCAATAAGTCCTTTATAGAAATCCATTTCACTTCCTCTACCTCCTCTTTTTCAAGTTGTAAGTCCGATGAAGCACCGTTCCAGTTGATGCGGAATATGCCTTGAAACTCTCTATCTTTTTCACGCTTGTTAATAAACAAAAAATCAAGATTCTCTTTTGTAACCGCCATTCCTAGTTCCTCCCTCAGTTCAATGATAGCACAATCAATATATTCTTGGCCTGGTGCTAGATGGCCACCAAAGATGGCTTCCCACTTTCCAGGATTTGTGTCCTTCAAAAGCGAGCGTCTTTGACAGAGCACTTGCTGTGTATCATTTACAATCCAGATTTGACTAGTTCTATGCCACATTCCTTGGGAATGGGCGAGTTTTCTCGGTTCGGGATTTACGGGATTATTTAACTCATCTACGGTATAAAGAAGTTCATCTTTTATAGACATTTTGAGGGGGGATTTCCTAGGGTAATTTCAGCGGGACTCTATACTCCCTACGTCATAGTAAGATATTTGCTCACGTAGGGCAATGAGATATTTCTGACCTCGCGGTACAGCGTCTTATGCAGGAAGACCCCGTTTCTCCGCGGATAGGTGACTTCCAGGATTTTGATGCACGCATTCGCAACACGGGTATAAATCCAACACCAGCATACGAGCGAGCGATTAAATTAGTTCGCAGATTTTTGCAATCATAAAACTCACAAGGCAACACACGGGAGTGTTGCCTTTCTTTATTGGTTTTTCCATGGTAAATCCTATGCTACCGCATTTTGAGCATTTCTGAAACTTACAAAGGACCAGAACGCATAATCCAAAATTCTTGAAGCGGTGGCGAGAATAGGCTATAGTTCATAGTCGTTGGAGGGTTGGCAGAGCGGTCGAATGCAGCACACTGCTAATGTGCTGTCCGGGAAACTGGACCGTGGGTTCGAATCCCACACCCTCCGCATTTAGAAACTTCTTGCTCCGAGAGTGGGAAGTCGCCCCGCGCCAAAGGCGCGGGGGTTGGAAAAATATCGCGTCGCTCCGCGACGAATTGAAAAGGTGAAGGAATCTCAAAGCGGGCGGATTTGTCACGAACCGTAGGGTTCGTTCCGATTTTTTGGACGAACGACTTGATTTGGTGCAAATCAAACGAGGAGGACAAAAAATCGGCTTGTTTCGCGTCTAAAATCCACTCCCGCAGGGGTTCGACCCAATTATTTCTCCCGCGTTCAAAATCTTTCATTTTTTCCTTCAAAGCGAGTGTGGCGCGCATCAGGACGTCTTTGCGAGTGAGATA
>CALQZP010000006.1 GCA_943349725.1 Candidatus Nomurabacteria bacterium
GTTCACCACGACCGCTTTGTACGGCGCCTTACCAAAAAGACCGGCACCGAGCGAAAGCATTGAATAAAACCATCCGCGCGTTTGGTCCAGTCCTTCGGCGATAAAATCTGCGGGGAAACCCGACGGCTTCTTGAACCAGCCCGTACCTACCGGGTCAAAGAGCGCTTCGTGCGCGTTAATCTTCTGCTTATCAAACGGATAGTGCGCCTCTCCATAGGGCATAGAGCCCGACTCAAACCAACAATCAAACACTTCGGACACGCGGTGCATCATTCCCCGCCCCGCGCCAGTCGTCTTCAGACACACTTCACAGGTAAGCGCGATGTCATCAATGAAAGGGCGATGCATATTGAACTCCTGGCTGGTCTTCGCGTCCACATACACGGTGATAGGTCTCGCATATTCTTCAAACCTCTCCTTTCTGAAATACGAATCACTCTCAAGCAAAGTAAGATTTCCAATAGCTTTGAGGAGGTAGACGAGCGGACCTTCGTGCGAAACAATGACCACGGTTTCACCCGGATGTTTGCGCAAGATTTCGGACAGCCCCTCAAACATACGCTTCTCCACCTCTTCCCAGCTCTCGCCGATTGTCCCACGCTTCGTCCGGTAATACACTTCGGGAGGTAGACCTCTATAGGCTCCCCGCTCTTTCTCAAAGTCGGCATCACCTTCCTTTTTCCCATCCCAACTACCGCTATCCACTTCGCGAAATCGCTCTTCAGTTACTACCTCCTTGCCGAGCGCTTTACCCACAATCCCCGCAGTTTCCTCTGCGCGCCGTATCGGAGAAGCATACAGTGCATCTATCGTCCCTTGCGCCTTGATAAACTCCGCGGCTTCTTTGGCCTTGTTCTTCCCTTCGTGCGTCAACGGAAACAAGCCCGGTGTGTCATCCAGAATATGCTTCACATTTTTCTCACTCTCGCCATGACGAAGCAGAATAATCTTGGTCACCTGCTCGGCTCCTTTTTTGCGTAGCTCGTCCACACTGCCGATGACGCTGTACGTCTTACATCGCTCACATCCCCAGACCGGAATAGGTGCGCCCCAAAAACGGGAACGGGAAATTGCCCAGTCTTTTGCATCCGCGAGCCAATTTCCAAAGCGGTACTGCCCCACTTCCTTCGGTACCCATGCGATTTTTTTATTCTCCTCCACCAGCTTGTCGCGCATCTCGGTCACCTTCACAAACCACGAGGGAGCGGCGAAGTTTAGGAGCGGAGTGTCACAGCGCCAACAGTGGGGATAGTCGTGCGTGTAGGCTTCACGCTTCAAAAGTCTACCCTTTGCTTCAAGGGACGCCGCCACCTTCTCATCGGTTTCTTTCGGATTGCCTTTTGGCTTTGCCTGAATACCAGAAAACTCCGTTACTTCCGGGCGTATCGCACCATCGGTACCGACATGCTGAATGAACGGTATTCTCTCCTTCACCAGAAGCTCATAGTCATCGTCGCCGAAAGCGGGAGCGATATGCACAATACCGGTTCCATCTTCTTCGGTAACGAAATCACCGCCATACACGCGCCACCCGCGATCTTTATTTATGAGGTTGGAAGACTTTAGATAGTAGTCAAACACCGGCTCATAGGACTGGCCGATAAGCTCTTTGCCTTTGAGCCCTTTCTTCGCGGAAAAAGCGACCTCCTCCCCTTTCCAGGTAAAGGTGCCCACACGGGCAACCGTATCAAATGTAACGCTTCCCTTTCCATCGGGAGAGGCGAACACACGACGCAAAATTTCTTCCTTCGCGCCGATGATAAAGGTGTCACCGGTAGGAATCTCTTTTGAGTTTGAAGCCGTAATCTCAATAAACGCATAGTCGTGCTCGGGGTGTACCGCAAGTCCTGCATTCCCGGGAAGTGTCCACGGCGTTGTCGTCCACGCGACAAAGTAGGTGTTTGCTTGCGAGAGCAGTTTAAACTTCACATATGCGGAGATGTCGGTAAGTTCCTTGTAGCCTTGCGTCACCTCAAAGTTTGAAAGGGTTGTTTCGCACCGAGGACACAGGTGCATGGATTTGAACCCTTGAGAGACAAGACCTTTGTCAAAAAGTGTTTTGAAAATCCACCACACTGTTTCGGTATACGACGAGTCCATCGTTCGGTAGTCGTTGTCCATATCCACCCACCGCCCCATCCGAGGGATGATGCGACGCCAGTCGTCAGCATAGCGCATCACGACTTCCTTCGCGCGGGCGTTAAACTTTTCTATACCATAATCTTCAATGTCTTTCTTTGATTTGAAACCAAGCTCCTTTTCCACCTCATTTTCTACGGGAAGACCGTGACAGTCCCAGCCCCACCTTCGCGGTACATGGTAGCCCTGCATCGTCTTGAAACGCGGAATAACATCTTTTATCGTCCCTGCGAGAATATGTCCGTAGTGCGGAAGCCCCGTCGCGAATGGAGGACCATCATAAAATACAAACTCACCCTTCGGTGATTTCTTGCCGAGAGTCTTTTTGAAGGTATTGTCCTTCTGCCAAAACGCGAGAATTTGCTCTTCTCGCTCGGCGTGTGGTGATTTTTGATTGGGTATCTCTTCTGCCATATCTTCCTATTCGTACATTCAACTTTTATGAACAGTTCGTATTGTACTACATCTTTTCTGGCACCTTGATGCCGAGAAGCCAAAGGCCGTTTTTTTCCGCCTTGGGCGGACCCGCCTCAGGCGGGCATCACTACATTTTCTCAGGTACTTTTATACCTAACAGCCATAAACCGCTCTTCATTATATTTGCAAATGCCTCTGTAAGCGCGAGTTTGTAGGGCGAGGCTGGGTCAGAGGCATCTATAATTTTCCCGCCCGCGTACCAGCTGTTGAAGACCCCCGCGAGCTCGGTGAGGTAGGTCGTCACAAAGTGTGGCTCGTACTCCGTTCCAGCTCGCTCCACCACCTCGGGAAAACGCACCAATAGTTTCTCAAGTGTCGTAGTCTCCCCCAGTTGTTGAGGTCTAACCTCAACAACCAGCCGTATACCAACTTCTTTTGCTTTCCCCAGCACCGATTTCGCCCGGACATAGGAGTATTGCAGATACGGACCCGAATCCCCTTCAAACGAAATAGATTTCTCAAAATCAAAGATAATATCGCCACCGATTGCTTGCCGAAGGATTGAGTATTTGATGGCACCCACGGCTACAATCTCCGCAAGAGTATTTTTCTCCTCCACACTCATTTCGCGGTCTTTTACTTTTGCCTGCACCAGTTCCTTCACCTGCTCTATCAGCGACTCACCGGTAATGACGTTTCCCGTTCGTGAAGACATCTTACCACTCGCAAACCGAAGCATTCCGTGCGCGATATGTTTGGTTCGTTTTGCAACTTCCGGAAGTACTTCACTCATCGCCGAAAGCACAACCTTGAAGTATTCGCTCTGCTCGCTTGCGGTGATGATAATTGACGTATCTATATCGGGCTCTACTTTGAATTTCGCCTGGTTAAGCCCAAGCTCCTTAGCTTCATAGGTAGGAAGTCCTTGAGAATTTATGAACACGCGAGTATGCAACCCTTCCTTCTCGCCTTTGTACACAATCGCTCCGTCACTTTTTTCAAACACTTTTCCGATGTTTTCCTCCACAATCTTCTGTCCTTCTCTACCTTCCTTCCCTTCAAAAAAATAATGATTAAATTTTGTACCGAGTATTTTGTAGATTTCCTCGAAATGCTCAAGGCTTACTTTCCGTCCAGCGTCATAGAGCTTATTCACCTCCACATCCGACTTCTCAAAAATTGCCTTGTTAAGTGTATTTATTTCCTGCTTTGTCTCTGCGTTGGTCTCGTATGCCCCCGCCCCCTCCGCATAAGCCCTCCCCCAATCTTCTGCCTTCAAACTGTTAACTTCTAACTTCAAACTTTTAACTCTCACCCGCATTCCCCAAATTGCCTTCGCAACATGCAGTCCCACATCCCCTTGCCAACATGCCCGCACTACCTTGGCACCTTCAAAATCAACAAGCCGTGCGATGGACTCCCCCACCGCGTTGCTCATCAAATGCCCGATATGAAACTCCTTAAATGGATTCGGGTCGGTGTACTCCACCATTACTTTTTTACCCGAAAGCTGTTTATTTTTTCCGTACTCTTCCCCGATACCCGAAACTTCTCCCGCAAAAAACTCCTTCGACAAATGAAAGTTGATAAACCCCGGCCCCGCTATCTCAATCTTTTCTATTTCTTCGAGCTTCGGGCTTAGAGCTTCGAGCTTCCCCACAATCTTTTCTGCCAGCTCACGGGGTTTCGTCTTTAGCTCCTTTGCGTATACAAGAGCCACATTTGTGGAAAAATCCCCATGTGAAAGCTCGGCGGGGTGCTCCAGCTCCACCTTCTGACTTTCTATGCCCATTTCTTTCAGGGTTTCGGCTGTCGCCTTTTTCAGGTCGTCTGCAATCATAAGAGCTATTCTAGCCTCTAATGGACAATAAAAAAAGGCACCCGTCGCTTTGCGGTGCCTTGTCCAGGAGTGTTGAGAGGTAGAACGACGCGCATGGCGTTGTTCCAAAACTCTCGGAAGAATATAAATCCTTCCAATGTTAGGCTCAACGGAGTCTAAGGCTTGCAGCCAGCTCAAAGCGTCTTGAATGCTCTGCTGACGATTGATGCTTTTGCCTTCAAACCAACGTTGTCCCTTTGTCTACTGGGACAAAAGAATCCTACCAAAAGTCCATAAACTCTGCAACTTTTCCTCTCTTGTTGTCTTTCCTACTTTCTACGTACTACTTTCTATTTTCCGGCATTCTTCATCTTCACCCACTTATTCGCCGTAAGGTGCCAACTTGCCGGGTCAGATTTCTGCAATTCATCCCAAATCTTTTTTGCGGTCTTGGTGTACAGTTTCTTATTACGGACCAATTTTCGCATTGCGCTAAATTTCTTTGCAAGTACCGACCCTCGCTCTTCCATTTCTTTGAGCTCAATATCAACGTCTAAATTATCAGCATCCTTCACAATTTTTGACGCAAGCGTTTTCCGCGCTTCATACTCTTCCAGCACATCGCTGTAAAGGTCGGCAAAAACGGTGCCGAGAAACGTATCTGCCGAGGCGCGCTTTTCGTCTCGAGTGACATAGACGGCGGTAAGATAGTTGGCGTCGCCGGTGCGAGCCTCGGCGACATCATGCACGAGCGCCATCTTGATAATTTTCTCCTCATCCTTGCACTTCTCGCCACGAGCAATGAGAAGCGCAAGAAACATCACGCGAAAGGTGTGCTCGGGAACCGACGCGCAACCGCTTCCCATAAACTGTTGCCAGCTTCGCTCTGTGTTCTTGAGCGTGCCAATTTCGTATAAAAATTCAATATCCCGTTTGAGCATAAGGGTATTTAAGCAGATACGGAAAGGGTTGTCATTCTTATTCCTCCTTTTCTAAAGGAGGTGGCCGATAGGCCGGCTAAAGCTCGGGGCGAGCTCGCCCATAGAGAGGATTTAAATCCCTCCCCCTGCCTAGGGTATGTCGGAACGCACCTGTACACATATTTACGGTCGTAAATATGTGTACAGGGACGAAAACAAGCCTCTTCTAGGATTTAGCAATAGTGTACACGTGTACACTATTGCTAAATCAGAGTCGGGCGGGGTCAGAGGTGTTTTTGGATGAGGGCGAAAACTTCTTTCTGTACGGTTTCAAGCGGACGGGTGGCGTCAACGACAATATGTGGAGCGGACTTGAAAAACTCCAAATATCCTTCGCGAACCGTGCGGTGAAAATCAAGCGAGCGTTTCTCAAAGTGGTCCATTACCCTCCCCGATTGTTTGACTCGTGCAAGTCCCACCTCGGGAGGGACGTCAAGAAAGATATACAGGTCGGGTGTGGCTCCTTTAAACGATTCATCACGAACGTTCCAAAACAAATCGGAAAGGTAGTTTGAACCCGAAGCGGTGACCTGATACGCGAAAATACTGGAATCAAATCGGTCGGAGAACACCGAAACACCTTGCGAAAGCGCGGGGAAAACCGTTCTTTGAAAGTGGTCGGTCTGCGCCGCAAAGGCGAGCAAAAACTGGGCTTCTGCCGAAACCTTACCTCCCTCTTCCGACACCAGTATCTTTTTGAGCTGTTCTCCAAAAGCAGTCTCGCCAGCTTTAGTCACCAAAAGCTCCGCTGACGAAAAAGCCGAGGCAACCGCTTTCGCAATGGTCGTCTTCCCCGCCCCTTCACCTCCCTCTAGGACTATGAATTTCCCTTGCATACTATGAAAGATACTAATCTACCAATGGTACTAATGAAACGAATGAATACGAATAAGAATCAAGAAAGCGGGATTAGTAGCCATTGGTATCATTCGTACCCAATTAGTATATTGGTATCTACTATGTGCGTAGCACGGTATCAATCTTTTGTGCGATTTTTTTGAAGTCTTTTTCTTTGAGACCACGGGTGGTTTCGGGAGCGGTGCCGAGGCGCAGTCCCGACGGATCCATAGGTTTTCGCGTATCAAACGGGATGGTGTTTTCGTTGACGATAATGCCCGCCTTTTCAAGCTTGTCCGCAGCCTCCCTTCCCCCAATGCCCTTTCCATCTCGCCACGTATCAATACGAAGGAGATGTGTTTCAGTGCCTCCCTCTACCACGCGCCAGCCGAGCTTTGCGAGTTCGTCGGAAAGTGCTTTAGTATTTTTGATAATTTGCGAGGCATATTTCCGAAACGCCGGTGTGTTTGCTTCCTTGAGCGCAACCGCAACTCCTGCAATCTGGTTGAAGTGCGGGCCACCTTGCAGTCCTGGAATAATAATCTTGTCTATTTTTTTGTTGAGTTCACGCTCATCAATGCGGGAAAAAATCATCGCCGAGCGAGGACCGCGAAGTGTTTTGTGTGTAGTCGTCGTGACGATGTCGGCATAGAGGAATGGCGAGGGATACACTTTCCCCGCGACCAGTCCTGCAAAGTGCGACATATCCACCATAAGGAGTGCGTTTGAAGCGTCCGCGATTTCCCGGAACTTTTTGAAGTCCACAATGTGCGCATAGGCGGTAAAGCCCGCGACAATAATGTTTGGTTTCCCTTCTACCGCAATCTTTTTGACTTCGTCGTAGTCCAAAAGCTCGGTTCCTTTGGAAACGCCGTACGGCACCTGCGTCCAAAATCGTCCCGTCATAGAGACCGACTGTCCGTGGGTAAGGTGCCCGCCGTGCGAAAGCGTCATACCCATAATTTTCCCTCCCACCGGGACAAGCGCGGAGTAGACGGCAAAGTTTGCAGGAGAACCCGAAAGCGGTTGGACATTAACGCTCCACTTTTGCGGGTCAAGCTCAAAAAGCTCCAGCGCACGCTTTTGCGCAAGCGACTCAACATCGTCCACAACTTTCGTACCGCGATAGTAGCGACGTCCGGGATAGCCTTCCCCGTATTTATCGGTAAGTATTGACCCAAGCGCTTCAAGCACATCTTTGGATACGTAGTTTTCGGAGGCGATAAGATTGATGACGTTTTTCTGACGCTTTTTCTCGGCTTCTATAAGTTTTTTTATTTGTGTGTCTTTCATGGGAATACGAAAATACGAATAAGAAAGATTGTGAAGTAATTACACCATGATTTTCTAGAGCCTAGCGCCTAGTTTCCTAGGGCCTAAACAATATTTGCATTCTAGCACAGGGGAAAATATAGAAAAGAAAACACACCACCCCGCCCTTCGGGCACCCCTCCTCACCCGAGGAGGGGAAACTCCGTGAGGGCTTTATGCGGTCGCTGGTTTTTTCTCAATATATCCTCCGGCAACGGTAAGCTCCGCCTTAATCGGTGGGTGAGAGTCGTAGTTTTCCAAAATGACATGCTCGGGGCGGAAAGTTTCAAGTGAGGTAGCGCCGTCATCAATACGGACCGTGGGAAACGCTTTTGGCTCGCGCGCCAGCTGTTCCTTCACCGCCTCAAGATGATTTTCGTAGATGTGTACGTCTCCAAACGTGTGCACGTACTCCCCCACCTCATAGCCCGCGAGCTTCGCGAGGACGTGCGTCAGGAGCGCGTAACTTCCGATGTTGAACGGCACACCGAGAAAAATATCGGCACTTCGCTGATAGAGTTGAAGACAGAGCTTCCCGTCCTTCACGTTGAGCTGAAACATATTGTGACAGATGGGAAACCTACACGCTTCCTCTTCTTTCGCCATCCGGTAAAGAAATTCGGGGTTCCACGAATTCACAATGGCGTTGTGACAATCGGGGTCGTCCATAACCTCTTGAAGCGCCCATTTCACCTGGTCCACGGTGCGCTTCGGGTCTTTGGTTGGCCACCGGCGCCAGAGCTCACCATAAATATATTTGAGCTCGCCGTACTTTTGCGCAAAGGAACTATCGGTTCCAATTTTAGCGATGAATTCGTCTTTGGTAAGCATCGGCACGTCTCCCTTTTCAGCCTTAGCTTTATACAGCTTATACGGATAATCGTCCCAGATGTGGACGTTATTCTTCACGAGGTAATCAATGTTGGACTGTCCCGAGAGGAACCAATACAGCTCGTGGAGTACACCTTTCCAGTACACCTTCTTCGTGGTGAGAAGCGGAAAACCTTTAGCGAGGTCAAAACGGATTTGTTTGCCGAACAAACTGTAGGTCTTTACGCCCGTTCCTTTGTCCGTCTGAACAATCCCTTTGTCCAAGATTTCTCGCATTAAATCGAGGTATTGGTATTCGGGGTGCTTCATACTGTTTACCAATCAACTAATCTGTACCAATCTACCAATACCTACTAATCCGATTCGTATTCTTATTCGTTGGTATTCGTAGATTGGTCTTCATTCGCAGATTGGTATTTACTTCTTCTTAGAAATAATCTTCGGTGGAATAAAACCAACAACGTTGTTTTTGGAGTACCGGCCGGTTTCTTTGTAGTTCTGCTTCGGCGGTGACGAGAGTGGAGAGAAGGTGAGCTGGGCAATCGCCATACCGGGACGGAGGATAATTGGCACGTTGTTGAGATTACAGAGCTCAAGCGCAACGTTCAAAAAATGCCCGGGGTTAATGAGCGCGGCGCTATTGTGTACCAAAAGCCCAATGCGAGCGAGCGAACTTTTGCCGTTTACTTCAATGAGGTAGTGGTCGGAACCGAAGAAATCTTTTGAGTAGCCGAGGATACTGATACCAGGGTGGAGCACAAATGCTTCTCCATCCGCGACATGGACCTCGTGTGTTTTCGGGAAGATTTTGTTCGCGGGGTCAATGAAGGTGGAGGTGTGTGAGTCGTTTACGATAAAGGTGTTGCCTAAGATAATATCGTAGCTTGCCGGCTGAAGACGCGACTCCTCAAACGGCTGAAGGGTAATCGTCTTTCGCTTCACTTCTTTTTTGATGTCTATATCACTTAAAAACATAGAATGCGAATATCCGACTGGATACGAATTAACGAATAGTTACGAATAAGATAATGACGACTTTTCTGATTCGAATATATTCGCATATTCGAATACATTCGTTAATTCGCATTTACTACTCTACAATAAATACTTTATCAGTCCCGTAGTACTCCTGCCAGTGCTTGTTGTAATAGGCGAACATTCGCTCAAGTCGGTCTTGAAGGAGTTCTTCACATCCCACCTGCTCCATAAACGACTGAAGCTCCTCCTTGGCTTTCCCCGCATCTTTCCCGTCTTCCACGATGCGTTCAAACTCCGCGAGGTACCCATAGCCGGCGTTCTTGTCTATGGTCACGTGTGTCTTCCCTTCCACATACTCTTCTCGCTCGCGCGACCACTTCGCCTGGAAGCTAAGTCCCGCATCAAGGAGTTTCTGGTCAAGCTGTGCGAGAGTGAGCGGTACCGGTTCTTCAAACTCAATTCGCGACACACCGTTTGAGCTCGTGTCACTCCCGATAGACGCCTTTAAGATAAACAGCACCTTTCCGTCGGCATCCCGTGTGCGTAGGGAAACCTCGCCACGCGCCGAAGAAATGATTTTAGAAAGCTCCTGCTGTTTTTCTGCGGAAAGAAACGGGGCAACTGCATCAAGTACGGCACCTGAAACTTTTGATTCTTTATTCGCATGTGCGGCATTCGTATCTGCCGCAATCCCTTGCAGAGCTTGGGATGACCCAGTGAAGTAGTGGTTCTTCTGCTTATGTGAAGGAAGTGTTTTGAGGTCGGGAAACAGCTTGAACAAGCGTGTTCGTAGCTCATCCGCCCGCTCCTTGCTTCCGAGTAGCGATTTGATTTCTATTTCATACATATTGGTAGAAAGTTACAAAACACAAACCGCACAAAAATCCAAACAAGGTCACAAACTGTCCAAAGCACAAAAGTTTGAAAGTCTGGGATATTGTGTTTTGTTTGGATTTTTGGATACTGTGCTTTGTGCTTAAGTCTCACAGTATATCCTACCTCCATTTTTCAAACAATTTTTCTACCACAGTTCTTACCTTTTCGCCCTTGCAGTGCGAGAGCATGCCGAGATACGACTGGACAACCGGACGGGCGCGCTCAAAGTCCTCTTGGGAGATGGTGCATTTAGAGAGAAGCATCAACTTTTTAAGTATCCGTTGTTTGGTTTTTGTGCGAAGTACCGAATAGTGTAGCAGAGAGACGTAGCTTCGGCTCGCAGAACAACTGATTGAAATCTCAAAAATGACAAATGGGTGGATAGCTTATACGCAAAAAAGAGCCTAACGCTCTCTATTGCGAGAAATTTCCTCACGGAAACCGTAGCTCCCATTCTCGTTACCCGCGTCGTTCCGGTTGAAGTTCACCTCGCGGTTGTTCGGGTTGTAGTAGCCATACGCGACCTTGCCGTCCGACGATCCGTCTATGCCTCCTTTCATCCGAATCACCGAGTGCCGTTTTCACAACACTCTGGGTTATGCATTCCGAGGTACATCTCGTCATAGTATAAAAGGAGGCAAGCAATTTCTGAAAAATGGCAAATTGTTATCCGCCTAGGGCGGACCAATTTCACAGCCAGTGTATAGTGTAAAGAAAAAGAAAATAGCGTGCAAACTTTTATGTTTGCACGCCATCGAAAAAACTAGTCTTATCCCAAAACCGAAGGGAAAAAGATTTAAGTCTTAGGGGAAAGGACAATTGCCTCACGGAAACCGTAGCCCCCATTCTCGCCACCCGCGTCGTTCCGGCCGAAGCCCACCCCGCGGTTGAGCGGGGAGTAGTAGCCAAACGCGACCCGGCCGTCCGACGATAGAGTATTTTCCGGAAACCAGCTAGCGGTAGCTCCGCTCGGGTCTAGAAACTGCTTTGCAACTTTGTAGAGCAGTCCAGTGCCGATACCGTACCCACGGAGGTGCAGCGGTACTGTTTGTCTGCCACCGAACCAGTGCCCTGCATACTTCGGCGGTAATCCCATGGTTGCCGGAACAGGTCTGGGCGTGCGTTCTATGAGGTAGAGTCGCGAAACTTCAGCTGTCGCACCAGTGAACTCTTCAACATTAGTACCCTCGTACACCGTGAGCTTTTGCGCCTTCAGTGTCTTGTCCACCATTTGCCGGTTGGAGAGTCCCACCGGGTCAAAGATAGGCAGGATATGCTTCCAGGGAAACCGAGCCGGAAGCGAAAACAGCTCCCGCAGATTTACCTTTGTGCCGAAATGGTCTTCGGTAAACTTCTCTGCATGTAGAAGCCACTCCAAGCAGTCGGTCTCTTCAATCGGATACCCGGCGATTTCAACGGGAACCGCCGGAAGCGGAATTGCACTCGGAAACGTGAAGCCACGCCGAAGCGCATGCGGTATCTGCCCCCGATTCTCGGTTCGAAGATAGAATCTTGCTTCCTCCAAACCAACAGTGCCGAAGTGCGGGACGACCATTCCGAGCAGGTCGAGTTGCTCTTTTTGCAAGGTTGCCTCGTTCATGAGGATGCCTTTCTTTTTTGAATGTACCAAATGGCAGTCGAAGTTGTGCCAAAGTGCGCCACTTTCTGCCGAAAATACCTTACCATAGACAATACCTCTCCGTCAAGCTTGACTCATACTGAAAGTATGAAATACTGAATGTATGAAAAACGTCATAAACATCAATGAGCGTGGGACGCTTACCCTTCCGAAGGCACTCCGCATGAGACTCGGTATCAAAGGTGAGGGGCAGATTATTGCCGAGGAAACAGCCGAGGGTATTGTCCTTAGGGCGGGAGTGGCCTTCCCTATTGAAATGTACACCGACGAGCGCATTGCGGAGTTTGATAGAAACATTGAACAGGTAGTGAAGAAATATTCATTCAAAAAATAATGAGGATATTTCTGGATGCGAATATACTGTTTGCAGCCGCATTGCCCAAAAGCCAGACAGGTGTTTTCTTTGCGGAGTTGAGAGAACATTGTGTTGTGGTAACGAGCACCTATGCTATTGAAGAAGCACGGCGCAACCTTACTGAAAAAAGACCTGATGCTTTGCCGGATTTTGAGCGGTTGCTCACGTATATTGAGATAATCACAATCACTATCACTTCTTTAGACATAGTGCTGCCTCCTAAAGACATCCCCATTCTTGGTGGTGCAGTTGCGGGGAATGCAACTCATTTGCTTACTGGCGACAAAAAAGACTTTGGAGTTTTGTGGGGAAAAACTATACAGGGTGTAAAAATTGTCTCTCCGCAGATACTCTTTGATGATTTGGTAAAGAAGGGTTTGCTAAAGAAAATACGGCTATGAAAAGACCTCACGTAAGTATCGTAGTAGCCGTCACGAGTAAGAACTTCGCCATAGGAAATGGCGGGAAGCTGTTGGTTCATATCTCTGACGACCTAAAGCGTTTTAAGGCGATTACCTGGGGTCATCCCATTATCTGGGGTAGGAAGACCTATGAAAGCATCGGACACCCTCTCCCCGAGCGCACCAACATCATCATTACCCGCAATCCCGATTTTAAAGCCGAAGGGTGCATGGTGGTCCCCTCTCTTGAAGAAGCACTCAAAAAAGCCGGCGAGCTTGATTCTGAAATCTTTATTGGAGGTGGAGGGGAAATATATAAGCAAGCGCTCCCCTACGTGAATAAACTCTACCTTACTATTGTGGAAAGCGACGCGGAGGGCGATGTCTTCTTCCCTGACTGGCGAAAGGACTTCACCAAAGAAACATTCAGAGAGGAACGCACTGACGAAAAAACAGGGCTCAAATATACCTGGATTGATATGGAACGGGCATAAAAAACCACACCCTTTCGCAAGGATGTGGAACATGAGCTTTCTAGTTGATCAAAACGGAACGAAGGCACCAGGAGGCAGGAGTACCCAAATATACCCGGTCACATCAGGCGGACAAATCGCTTTGAACTTTCTCTGAAGCTCCTTGGAACGCTCCTCAAGATATGCTCTTCGTTCAGGAAGCTCTCGTGCGACTACCGTCACCTGCAAAGCAAACTGTTCGCCCCCAATCTGAAGCAAATGACGTCTGTCAAAGATATGCACCTCCACGTCATTAGCTGTCAGCTGACCCCCGGGATCGGAGCAGGTAAGTGCTTCAGCGACGAATATGCGTAGTACGTCACCCAAATCAAGGAGGGTCCTATTTTTCGTGAGTTTTTCGTGTGATCTATCCGCGACAATGAATACTGCTGGCATAGTTCCTTTCTGTAGTTCAGAAAGCAATATAGCATGGAAAATGTTTTTGTATAGTTTTGCAACTTACGACGTGAGTTCGGTTCGCTCGTACCCCTTATCCCGCATCGCAAGATAGAGCGTGGCAAGTTCGGGAAGATGTTTTTGTCTGCCTTCCCAACTGGCAAGTTCATCGGCGGTAAGCTCGCCATACCCTGCATCACGAATACAGGCATCCACATCAGTGATAAGCTTTTTTGATTTTGTGATACTTTGAGTTTCCTCTTCTCTCTTTTCCTTTCTACCCACCACTTCACGTTTCAATCCTCCCGGTAACCAGAGGTGAAAATTATTGAGCATCCTTGAAACACCTTGCATGCTATCCATCGCGGACAGTTCTTTTTCTTCTGTAGAGAGCATCGTGTCCATCTCTCCTCGTGTGGAAAATTGATTGCGAATCAATTCTTCGTACTCGTCACGAGTTCCGAGAAGCTTTTCACTTTTGTACGTGGAAAGCTCATCCTCAAGACGAGCCAAAAGCTCTGGTGGAAATCCAGACCCTTCAGGTGTCGGAGGTTGTTCTGGTGTATAATTCATGCGTAAAGTATCTCACTCCTAGAAAAAAAGTATAGTACTTTCCTCTTACCTCCGTTTTCTCAACAAAAACCGCCCCGGCAGAAGTCGGGACGGTTTTTCTTTTTTTCTAACTATTTCTGGATCCCGCATCAAGTGCAGGATGACAGAAAACATAGTCCCCCGTATCAAGTACGGGGTCCTTGTTTTCTGTCATTTCACGTCGATTCCCATGCTTCGTGCAGAACCCGCCAAAATCTGCATGGCCGCCTCTACCGAGTTTGCATTGAGGTCTTTGAGTTTCTTTTCCGCAATCTCACGGAGTTTCGCCTTCGTGATAGTGCCTGCCTTTGTCGCAGGCGTCTTACCCGAGCCCTTATCCTTACCCGCCGCCTTGAGGAGGAGGTTGGTTGCCGGAGGGGCCTTGAAAATCATATCAAAGGTTCGGTCCTCGTAGATGGATACCACCACCGGCACAAGCTCCCCTTTCATCTGCTGGGTTCCCGCGTTAAAACGGGTGACGAACTCGCCGATGTTTACCTTGGCTTGACCGAGCGCGGGACCAATCGGCGGAGCCGGGTTCGCGGCGCCTCCCATAATGGTGAGTTTAAGTTTTCGTACTGCTTTTTTTGCCATAAATTTGAGAAAATTCTAAATTCTAATATCTAAACTCTAAACAAACAATAAAAACTAAAATCTTAAACAGTCTTTTTTGTAATTTGATTATTTGGAATTTGCTTAGGATTTAGGATTTCGTGTTTCGGATTTGCGAGCTAGAGTTTCTTAACCTGCAGAAAGTCTAACTCAACAGGTGTTTCGCGACCGAACATGGAAACGAGCACCTTCACCTTTCCGCGCTCAGCATCCACTTCTCCGACCTTGCCTTCAAGGTCTTTGAATGGACCGTCTACGATGGTGACGGCATCATCCACGTCAAGCTCTATATTGTGCATCACCTTATCAGAACTCATCCGTTTAAACAAACTTTCCACCTCGGCCTTATCAAGCGGTACAGGAAACACACCTGAACCGACGAATCCGGTTACGCGAGGAGTATTACGCACCACGTACCATGAATCGTCGGTAACCATCATATCCACAAGTACATAGCCGGGGTAGATTTTCTCTTCTTCTTCCACACGCTTACCACCTTTGATTTTGATTTTCTTCTCGGTCGGGATAACCACGGCAAAAATCTTGTCCTCCATTCCAAGGCTTTCAATACGTTGTTTGAGGTTACGCGAGACAGCGTTCTCATACCCTGCATAGGTATGAATCGCGTACCAATTTCGTTCTTCTTGTATTTTTTGTTTTGACATAACTTCTAACGAAAACGTAAAGCTTAAATCACCATTTTAAGTACCATAGAAAAAAGAAAATCAAAAAAACCAAGGTATGCCGAAGTGACAAGCGAAATAACAATCACGACAACCGTGTACAGAATTGCCTGTTTCCGTGTCGGCCAGGTCACATGTTTAAGCTCTGCCTGTGTTTCTTTAAGATACGTGATGAGTCGTTGCATATACTATAATTATCGTTTTTCTAAGGCGTTTTTGACCCCTATCAAAAAACCCCTCGCGGGGTTACGTTCGCATATACTACTCCCTTGACCCGAAATTGTCAACAAAAACCCCGTCCGGACTGTCGTCTTGGCGGGGTTTTCACTTAGTGATTTAATTTTCTTTTTGGATCCCGCATCAAGTGCGGGGTGAAATAATTTTGGCAACCCTATCTTACTGGATCCCCGCCTTCGCGAGGATGACAGAAAACATAGTCGCTTCACTCCTTGTTTTCTGTCATTTCACCTCATACGTAATCGTTACGTTGGAGATAATCTTATCCTCGCCTACCGGAATAGACGGGACCGTAGAAGCATCCCCTCCGCGTCCATAGGCCTCCGCCGACATCGTTTTCGCGTACATTGGGTAATAGTTGCCGTTATCGTTGTAGCTGATGATACGCACCAAATCAACGCCGAGTGACTTCGCGAGCTTATCCGCCTCCGTTCGCGCCTCCTTGATAGCTTTGTCGCGCGCCTCTTTGGCGAGTACGTCGCGCTTATCAAAGTCAAAGGTAAGTCCCGAGATATCGGTCGCGCCTTGCTCACCAATGCCCGCAAGAAGCTTGCCGGCATTCTCAAGTTTCCGAACTTTGACCGTCACCGTTTGCGCAACGACGTACGCAGCGAGTTTCTGCTTTCCGTTCGGGATTGGATACACTGACCCGGCGGTTCCGTACTCGTAGCGCGGATAGATGTTGTACCCAGAAGTTGTGATGTCTTTCTCGGAAACTCCATTCGCCTTGAGATAGGCGATTATAGCGTTTATGCTTTTTGCCGCTTCATCTTGCGCTTCGTTTACGATAAGTGACTCTTCCGTCACGCCAAAACTAAAGATTGCAACATCTGGAATACCCACCACTTCCCCTTTGCCGGAGACCGAGATAACGCTCTGTCCGGAAGGATAGGAGCCGATATACTTAAACGCCTTCACCTCACCCACGAACTTGGCGAGCAAAAAGAGTGAAAGAATCGTGAGCGTAATAGCAATGCCTCTTCGTATTTTTGTGTCTTCAAACATAATTGAATGTAGTTATACTGATAACTCGACACTACCAAGCCGAGGTAGTGACCACTATCTTACAATTGTCTTTCGTAGGCTTCAACTTGCCCCGGCACCAAAGGCCACACAGGCTCGCGCTTCGCCCAACCGAAGAGTGTCCTCTTCGGACACGTACTCGCCTTGGGATTGGTGCGGGGTTAGTATCCGCACCTACGAAATTCAAACTTTCGTTTGAATTTCGTAGGCGGATACTAAATTTTGAAAGAGTGACGCGACCGTCATCGGCCCTACCCCTCCGGGAACCGGAGAAATCGCTCCGACAATGTCCTTTACATCATTAAAGTCCACATCCCCCGCGATCACCCATTCAGTTATCTCTTCGTTGAGTTTCTCCCCCGTCACCGCGGTGATACCGACATCAATTATCACCTGCCCTTCGCGAACATCATCACGCTGAATAAAATGAGGTTTCCCCGCCGCAACGACCAAGATATCTGCGGACCTCGTAATTTCTGATAGATTCGTCGTGTGTCTGTGCGCGATGGTAACCGTGGCATCGGCGTTGAGGAACGCCATTGCCGTAGGTTTTCCCACGAGCAACGAACGTCCGACAACGACCACGTGCTTCCCCGCGACAGGAATCTCGTAGTAGGAGAGAAGTGACATAATTCCTTTCGTCGTTGCCGGCATAAAACCACTTTTTTTGTTTTCCCACAATCGCTTCACGTTTACACCCCCAAGCCCGTCTACATCCTTCTCCGGGGCAATAGCATCCACAACAATGTTTTCCGAAAGATGTTTGGGAATCGGTATCTGCACAATGATACCGTGTACCGACGTATCCGCATTAAGCTTTGCGATAACCGCCAAAAGGTCCTTCTCCGATACATCTCCAGGAAGCTTCTGGTGCTCCACCACCGCTCCGATTGTTTCTCCAAAAGCCTTCTTCTGGCGAATATAGGTGGCGCTCTCTTCATTGTCCCCAACCTGCACGATAACCAATTTGGGTTTACCCCCACACCAACTCCGCGAATGTTGGTGTGGGGGGTGCGAGGAAAACGCTTCGATTTTAGTTCGAAGCGTTTTTGCAATTTCATCCCTTACTTTTTTTCCATCCAGTACAAGCATAGGCTCTAGGAAACTAGGCTCTAGGCTCTAGGCTCTAGGGTTAGCAGAGAATTTCTTCCTAGCGCCTAGTGCCTATGGCCTAATTCCTGTTATTAGTTAAAGGTGGCTTCCATCGCTCCTGCCGGTATTTTCTCCGGCCCCTTGTTGCGATAGCGCTTAATAAAGTCTCGGATCCTGAATTCAAGAGATTCCCCTGCCGTTGCGACATCAAACGCATCCACCCGCTCCCAAGCTACCAGTGCAATGTCGGTGGTGTTGGCTTCTCGTGGACTTATCAGTATCTTCGAGAACTCAAACTTCTTTAAGATGTCTTTTGTTTCTTGCGAAACGCGCGGGTTGTAGGTAATCCAGACGTCCCCATGCTCAAGGTTGTGTATGACGTTCTCGTCGGGAATCGGCTCGGTATAATACTTCTTTTTCGCGGTAAGCGCGTAGTGCCATCCACCTGACGGAGCGTTTGAATTGTAGTCAGGGTGTGTTGCCCCAACTTCTATGTGCTCACGACTTTGTGCCGGGAAAAAGACACTATAATCGGGCGTCTGTGGTGCCGTACCCTTGGCGACGAAGTAAATAATGCCTCCTCCGACAAGTACTACAAGCACTATGACAATAATCCAGGATGTTTTAGACATAACGATATAGTAGCACAAAAAAACAAAATCCTAAATACGAATATCTAAATCCTAAACAAATCCTAAAATCTAAAGCGTAAAATCAAAACGGAGTAGTACAATTTCTGATTTATAATTTAGATATTGTTTAGGATTTCGGATTTAGTGCTTCGGATTTGTAAATCAGATTTTCCCGAGAAATACTTTCTCAAGTATTCCGCTCGCAATGATTGTGTCTGGCTTCCCTTCCGCCACCACCGCTCCCCTATCAAGCACATACGCGCGGTCCACAATATGCAGGAGCGACGTGAGGTTGTGCTCCACGACAAAAATCGCGGTTTTGTGTCGTTCATTTATTTCTTTTATTTTCGCGAACACTTCTTTTACCACTTTCGGCGCAAGCCCAAGTGACGGCTCGTCAAGGAGGAGCACACTCGGTCTCGTCACGAGCGCCCGCGCAATCGCAAGCATTTGCTGTTGTCCTCCGGAAAGCGTCCCTGATTTCGCTTTAAGTTTTACTTTGAGCGCGGGGAAAAATTCCAGGACCTCATCAATCCGGTGCTGAAGCACTTTTCTGTCTCGTACCACAAACCCGCCTATCTCCAGATTTTCCCGAACGGTGAGATGTTTAAATACGCGCCTCCCCTGCGGAACAAAGGCGATACCGTCAGCCACCATTTCGTGAGAAACCGGTTTCAGCGCGCGTCCGTGCCATACTATTTTCCCTTCCGAAACTGGCGTCAAACCAAAAATGCTCTTGAGTATCGTGGACTTCCCCGCTCCGTTCGGACCCATCAGCGCCACAATCTCACCCTCGTTAAGCGAAACACTCGCGCCGCTGAGTGCCTTCACTCCGCCGTAGTGGACGTGAATGTTATTGAGTTGTAGCAATGTTTCTTTCATATCTTTGTCTTATTCTCCCTTTCCTAAAGGGAGCACTCCGTCTTCGGAGGAGGGATTTAAATCCTCCATCCTCGAAGCCTCGGACACCTCCTTTAATAAGGAGGAATAACTACTCCCCCAAATAGGCTTCAATCACTTCCCTCTTCGCGAGTACTTCGCTCGGCACGCCTTCCGCCAAGAGTTCTCCCGAATCGAGGACAATGAGGTGGTCGGAAAGCTCTCTGATAAGCTCCATGTTGTGTTCTACCAAAATCTGCGTTTTCCCCTGTGCTTTTAGTTCCTGCATCACGGAAACCACAACCTTCAGCATTTCGGGGAAAAGGCCGGCGAATGGTTCATCAAAGAAAATAATATCGGGGTTCATCGCGAGCACGCGCGCGATTTCGAGGAGCTTGCGTTGTCCGTAGGAAAGATTTTTTGCGAGCTGGTGCCTTTTCTCCCACAGCCCCACTCGTTTCAAAACTTCTTCGGCCTTCGCTAAGTGAAGTGTACCGTGCTTTTCAAACAGCGCGCCAAACACACCTCGCTCGGTAAGTACGACGAGAATGTTATCCAGCACCGGCATCTGTTCAAACAATCGCACATCCTGAAAGGTGCGAGTGATGCCAAGTTCTTTCGCGTCATACGGGGGTATCGCCGTGAGAGTTTCCTTGCCAGCAATAATCACCTCGCCCGCGTCAAACGGAATAAACCCCGTGAGCAGGTTAATGAGCGTGCTCTTCCCCGACCCGTTCGGCCCAATCACACTCGTTATCTTTCCTTTCGCGAAGGAAAGCGAAAGACGGTCAACGGCCTTCACCCCGTCAAAATGTTTATACAGTTGTTTCGTTTGGAGAATCGGCACCTCTCAATGCTAACGCAAAACCCCCGCCCCGACCAGAGTCGGGGCGGGGGTTTGTTACCCCTATTTAACGTCCACAAATCTTCCGTCCTTCGCTACGCGGAACACGAAATCTTTTTCGCGAATATTTCCGTTTCCGTCAAACGATAACCTTCCGCTGACTCCCTCAAAGGTGCGGTTGGTGAAGTAGGTTACGAGCTTCTCCTTTTCGGATTCATCAATGTCTGGACCCTCTATGTTGTATTTCTGAAACGCGGCGGCAAGCAGGCGCACCATGTCATACGCAATCGCTCCATACTGTTGCGGAATGCGGTCGCCGAAACGAGAAACGGTCGAGTCGCAGTATGCTTTTGCCGCAGGCGTTCCCTCGCACGAGAACGGCTGGTCGATAATAACGACCCCTTCGGCATGGGAACCCGCTCCGGTAAAGAACTCGCTTCCGTTAAGTCCCGACCAGCCGAAAATTGCGCTGGTGAGGCCAAGTTCTCGCGCCTGCCTGACTGCCACGCCCGCGCTTTTTACCGGCGTGATGATATACAGAGCATCCGGCGCTGACGCCTTGATGGTCGTGAGCTGTGTCCGAAAATCATTTACCGTCTTACTATCGAAGCCTTCAAACGCAACGACCTCTCCCTCCGTTTTCAGAAACTCTTCCCGAAATAGCTTCGCCCCCGTCACATTCGAGTCGCTCGCGGAGTCATAGAGCACCGAGACACGGCGAAGTCCCTTCTCTTTGAGATACCCTGCGATGGGCGCCATTTCAAAATCAACATCATGCAGGAGTTTGAAAATGTACTGCCCCGCGTCATTGAGTTTAGCGGTGTTTGAAATCGGAAAGAACAGCGTTTTGCTTTCCTCGAATGATGGGGAGACCGCGAGATTCGCACTTGAGCCAGGACCACCTATCACCACAGGCGCATGGTCAATATCAATAAGTTTTCGCGCGCCGGAAAGCGCGATTTTCGGGTCGGCCGCGGAATCCTCAAAAATAGCTTTAAGGTCAACCCCTTCTTGTCTTAGTTTCTCCTCCGCAAGCGTAATACCATCTCGCACATCCTCTCCGTAACTTCCCTGCGCTCCGGTAAGTGGAAGAAGTGCCCCGATGAGAATCGGTTCTTGCACCCTCTTGCCCGCCGAAAGGAAGTAGGCGCCTCCCCCGATAAAAAGCAATGCTAAAATTCCTATCCAAATATGTTTCTGGTTCATAGATGTACATTATCTCATAATCCCTCTACCCAGACCCAATGCATTCACATTAGAACGGGGATATAGGGGGCAAGGTGAAGGCCCTTGCCACACTATCATTTGTATCACGTATATCGTACACCTAACATTGCCACGGGAGCACTACACAGTAACCGGTCAAACACGAAACTGCGGTGCCAGCGCACGCATGGCCAGTCATAAAGAAAAACCAATTTGAACTCCGGACAACTATGAATGGCAGGTACCGTTTCGTGATACATTGAATGTGTCCCGAGCCGGTCATACCAACCCATGTGTCGCTGGTACGTCGTCCCCATGCCGAGCACTGTGCCGACCATCGGATGCTTGCTACCGAAATGAAGCAACTGCCAAATGTTGGCATGACGGTATCCTTCTTCAGTAATTTCATCCTTTAGATCCATCAACTCGGCCAAATCTCGAACGAATGGAAAAGCCTTATAAGTACAATCCAAAACAAGTTCGTGAGGTGCCGAGAAATTTTCCGTTGTAATATCCTCCGCGGTTCTGGTGATGCCGCAAGCGGCAATCAAATCTGAAAGGTTGGGTGTATTCATAGTCCTTTTAATCTGACAACGAAGATAACACGATGGTCAACGGACAAACAGAAGAATCGGCATATTTTGATGCATGCTTGACTTTATCCTTGTTCTAGGCTATATTTAGATGTACAAATGCCGCCAGTTTTTATGGCATTTTCTATATCATGGCACTCGAAAAAGTCTTAAACGAATACGGCCTCAAGGAAAAACACGCGCGAGTGTACCTCGCCTGTCTTGAGCTTGGTTCAGGTTCGGTGCTCAAAATCAGCCAAAAAGCCTCCCTTCCCCGCTCCACCACCGAAGTTATCTTGAATGCGCTTCAAGAGAAAGGTTTTGTGTCGTCATTTAAGAAACGAAACGCGAGGTACTTTAGCACCGAAGACCCGAAGAAAATCATCGCAAACGCCAAAGCGAAAGCGGAGCTCCTCGAAAAAGCCCTGCCGGAGTTTCGAAAGCTCTACGCCCGCTCAAATGTGATTCCAACCGTTCGCTTCTATCACGGCAAGGAAGGTATGCAAAAAGTGCTGTCAGAGATCATTGATGATGTTCCATTGGAACTCCTTTCCTTCAGTTCATACGATGACATCGTAGAGCTTCTGGGGAAGAACTTCGGCTCATTCGTGCAAAAACGCAGGGAGAAAAACATTCCGGTTCGCACCATTCTACGTGATTCTCTAAAGGCACGTGAACGAGCGCGTCTCGGACCAAAAGAGCTACGACAGGTCCGGCTTATCGCACCGCAATATGAACATCACGGTTTGTTCTTCATATGGAGACACAAGGTGGCCATGATATCGCTTAAAACCGACTGGAGCGTGCTTATTATTGAGAGCGAGGATCTCGCCAAGTCACAAAAAATGCTGTTTGAAGCGCTCTGGGATTCTCTCCCTGTTCCACAACCCAAAGCAGAGATTTAAAAATTGTAGGTGGTATCACCCCGAAACTCCACTCGAATGAGCTTCACGGGTTCAACATCGGACATGGAGAAAATAATTCTGATATTACCCTGTCGGACGCGAAACAAATTACCAAGCCCGCCAAGCTTGATGAAATTCAGACCCGAAAAATCACGTGAGACAACTTTCTCAATAACGGGCTCAATCTGCGCCCGTCGTTTCGCCGTCAGTTTCCGCAGAAATTTCTCAAGCTTCGTCACGAATCTTGCGTAATGTTTTTAACACTTCCGTTGCCAAAACACCATTCTTTTTAATCTTCCGAAAATCAATCACCGAGTTCCACTTTCCTTCGTCTCCCCACTCGTCAACGGGTGTTATTTTAAAGATGGGACGAGAGCGTCGCACCACGGTAAACGAACGGCCTTTGTTTACGGCATTGATGTAGTGTTCAGTATTTCCTCTTAATTCTTTGAGTCCAATGATAGTATTCATACAGCAAGTTTACCTAAAGATTATCTTCCCGTCAACTTCCTATGCGCATCAAAATGTTTATACAGTTTTCTCGTTTGGAGAATGCTCATTTATATCTGCACAACTGGTTTTCCTTTTACAATGCTTTTCATGGTAATACCCTCTGTATTTGTAATGACACCGCCAATGGCGTCAAATGTAATTCTTCCGTATGTTACCGTATCAAAAGCAGTCGATCTCATATACTTACTCACTTCCTTCGGCATTGCTTTGAGATATGTGGCGAGTATATTTACCGTATCGTAGGTTGTTTGCGCACTAAACCTCGGTGCCTCTCCAAAACGAGCTTCATATGCCTTACCGAACTCCGAACTAGGTTCAGCGGGAACATAATACCTCACCCCTTCCAGCCAGATTGGGTTGAAGTTCTGATTAGAAATATTCTGCTCAACAAACTCATCCCCCCACATTGGCACACCACCAGTGAGTTCATAGTATCTCTTAAAAAAGGCGACACTTAATTTATCATCGTATGAACCGAAGAATACACCATCTGGTTTCTCACGTTTTACCTTTGCAATACTAGTCCTTGTGTCATCACCCGCATTTAAAGCTTCATCTCCCACCACAATAATCCCTTGCTTTTCTGCCTCCGCCAATAAGAACTGCCGGAGGGTTGCGTAATACGCATCATTAAGTGTAACCACATACAGTTTCTTTATTCCAGATTGAACCATACCTTTGATAGTTGTCTTTGCCTTAGAAGCGGTACGATACCACAGCGAAAATACATTTTGATGGTTCACCGGCACATTCACAGACTCGATAGCTGCATCTTGTGAGATAAGAGGTATGGTCAAGGGAACTACACTTTCTGCTCCCGGATATGAATCGAGCCATGTGATCATTACAGCTTGTACCTTGTTGACATTAACAAGCTTTGACACAGCGCTAACTGAATCCTTGGAACTGCTCTTTGTATCCTCAACGACAAGTTCCAATTTGCTCCCATTGATACCTCCAGAATCATTTATTCTGTCTACGGCTAGCTGGGCCGCTTTTTGCGAAACTTCTCCCCACGGGGCAGCATCGCCAGAAAGCGCGAAGGCTGCTCCAATTTTTATCACCCCATTTGAAGTCGCATTAGGCCCTTGCTTAAGCCATAAAATACCCACAACAGCTACAATGCCGACAAGTATCAAAATTATCTTTCTCATATAAGTCAACATTAGACTTTTAACTTCAAACTTACAACTTATATTCCCCCGACAGCCCTTG
>CALQZP010000007.1 GCA_943349725.1 Candidatus Nomurabacteria bacterium
TGTCGCAAGGTTCCCCGGTCTTCTCTATTGTAGAGATACGCCAGGTGTTTGCGTTCCTCAAGGCTTACATGACCGTAGTTTTTTGTGCTGTTCATACAGGTGATTATATGGCTAATCGCCTTGTACTACTTCAAAGGTAGCTGGAAGGTGCAATATCGTTTTGCTCTTTTCCACTAAAAAAAATGAAAATTGTAATTCTTGAGGACGAAGGAGCTCTTCTGAGTCTACTCGTCCGCGTTTTGACGCGGAGTGGCCACAAGGTCGATGCTGCGGAAACCTCAAAGTTGGCCTGTCAACTCATTCAGGAACAGGCTTATGATCTGGTCATCACTGACCGTCAGCTCCCCGACGACGATGGAGAGCTTAAGACCCTTCGTCTTAGCAAAAACTTAGACGATTCGATCCCGGTTATAGTTATGAGCGGAGAGTACGACGACCAAATAGTCGCAGATGCGATGGCTGCAGGTGCAAATCACTTTCTCCGCAAACCATTCACAATCATGGAACTGCTGAACCTTGTGGCAGGGTTCAAAAAGGAGTGACAGACTTCACAAAGTTGCGCCGGGACCTCCATAGGGCCGGCGCATTTTTCTTTCTCCATTTTTCACCTAAAACCTAACGCCTAGTTTCCTAGCGCCTTCTTCAAATACTCCCCTGTGTATGACTTTTTATTATTTGCGACTTCCTCGGGCGTTCCTTTCGCCACTATCTCTCCCCCACCACTTCCTCCGTCCGGACCAAAGTCAACAACATAATCGGAAGATTTGATAACATCAAGGTTATGTTCAATGACGACGACCGTATTTCCATGGTCGGTCAGCCGTTGGAGTATTTCAATCAGTTTCTTCACATCTTCATAGTGGAGTCCGACGGTCGGCTCGTCCAAAAGATAAATAGTCTTTTCAACGTGCCTGCGAAACAACTCCGAAGATATCTTAACCCGCTGTGCTTCCCCACCCGAAAGAGTTGTTGCCGATTGTCCGAGCTCAAGGTACCCAAGCCCAACCTCATTTAGAGTCTTAAATCGGTCGTAGATAGCTGGAATCTCCTCAAAGAAGGTAAGAGCTTCCTCAACGGTCATTTGCAGGATGTCATACACATTTTTCTTTTTGTACTTTACCTCAAGCGTCTCTTTCATAAACCGCTTGCCGTTGCAGACATCGCAAGTGACATACACCGTGGGCAAAAAGTGCATTTCAACGGCAATCTCGCCGTTTCCCTGGCAAGCCTCACATCGTCCTCCTTTCACGTTGAAGCTAAATCGGCTCGGACCCCATCCACGCACACGCGCCTCCTCGCTCTCGGCAAAAAGGTCGCGTATAAAACTCCAGGCTCCCGTATAGGTTGCAGGATTTGAGCGAGGCGTTCGTCCGATTGCAGACTGGTCAATAAGTACTGTGCGCGAGAGATACTCGGTGCCGGTAAATGAGGCGACGTTGAAAACGTCCGCGGTACGGTAACGTCGTTCAAGACGAGCTTGCAGGTTTTTGTGTAGAATGTCGTACATAAACGTAGATTTACCCGAGCCTGAAACTCCGGTAATCGTGACAAACTTCCCAAGCGGAATATCCACATTCTGATTTTTAATGTTGAAAAGGTTCGCTCCGCGAATTTTGATACTACCTTTATCTTGACTGCGACGTTCTTCCGGTACCGCTACCTGTTTTTCTCCTCGAAGATACGCGAGTGTGAGCGACCCGGAATCATTTTTCTTCGCTTTGAGTAATTTCTGAAGGTCGTCCGCGACAATAATGTTCCCTCCGTGTGTTCCCGCCCCCGGACCAATGTCCACTAGATAGTCCGACGAAAGAATGGTTTCCTCATCGTGCTCCACCACAATAATCGTGTTACCAATATCGCGAAGATGAAGCAGTGTCTTTATAAGACGGGCGTTGTCGCGAGAATGGAGCCCGATGGTCGGTTCATCAAGAACATAGAGTGCTCCTACAAGGCCGGAACCGAGCTGTGAAGCGAGCCGAATACGTTGTGCCTCGCCACCGGAAAGGGTGTGCGCTCTACGGTCAAGCGTAAGATACTGGATACCCACGTCCACCATAAACTGTAGGCGCGATTCTATTTCTTTGAGTATGACCTTTGCTATCTCTTTTTCTTTTGGCGTAAGTTTGAGCTCAATAAAAAAGTCGTAGGCATCGGCGATAGAAAGGTTCACAAGTTCAACAATGTTAAGTCCTTGCTCTTCTGACGTTCCAGGTTGTCCCTTTTTTAAAGGGAGTACACCGTCTTCGGAGGAGGGATTTTTAGAAATCCTCCGGCTCGAAGACTCGCCACCTCCTTTAGAGAAGGAGGAACGGGAAGAGCCGACTCGTACATGGAGCGCTTCCTCGCGAAGCCTCGCCCCGTTGCACTTGGTACAGGATTCATCGCCAAAAAAATGCCGAGTGCCTAGACCATTACATTCGGGACAGGCTCCGTAAGGTGAATTGAATGAAAAAAGTCTCGGCTCAATTTCCGGATATGAAAAACCATCATACGGACACATAAACTTCGCCGAAATGACCTTGCTTATGAGCGGCTCTTCCGGCTTTTCACCTACTTTTACCGATTTTGAGGGCCTGTCCTCCGTAGCTTTAGCGGAGGAGGGGATTTCTATCTTAAGCAAGCCTTCCGACTCGTGCAGTGCGCGCTCAATCGCCTCAGGAAGGCGTTCTTTGAGTATTTCACTTCCTTTTGAGAGGTCGGTGAGAAAATATTCATCCACCAGCACATCAATATTGTGCTTTTTGTGCTTCTCCATGACGATTTGCTCGCGCAAGCTTCGGTCTACCCCATCCACCTTTACGGTTTTGTAACCCTTACCCAAAAGGTCGTAAAGCAATTGATAGTACTCACCTTTTCGCCCCACAATGACGGGCGCATAGAGCCTAAGTTTAAGGTCGCTGTACTCAACACCAAGAACTTTCTTTCCTTTCTTTTCCGAAAGTATTTTTTCAACGGAGTCCAAAATAGTTTGCTTTATCTCTTCAGCGGAAAGTCTTTTTATTTCCCTACCACAGAGAAGACAGTAGGGTTTCCCAACGCGCGCAAAAAGAACGCGGAGATAGTCGTAGATTTCCGTAATGGTTGCTACCGTTGAGCGCGGGTTGTTGGAACGGGATTTCTGGTCAATGGATATCGCGGGAGAGAGTCCTACGATTTCGTCCACATCGGGTTTCTGCATCTGACGGAGAAATTGGCGGGCATATGCCGAAAGGGATTCCACGTATCGTCGTTGTCCCTCGGCAAAGATGGTGTCAAACGCAAGCGAGGACTTCCCGCTTCCCGAAAGCCCCGTAAACGCAATCATCGCGTTTCTTGGCATTTCCACGGTAATATTTTTCAGATTGTGGGTTCGTGCACCTTTTACGATGATCTTCCCCGATTCGTTTTTGTTTTCGTTTTCTTTTGCCATATACATAGACCTATCCCCATGGACTGCTCCATAGGGTGACATATGCGCACCACTGTATCATTTTTCTATCATAAAACAAAGCGGCGCAAGATTGCACCGCTTTTTGATTGAGACCAACCCTAGCTGGGTTTGGTCGCTTGTACGAGCTTGATAATACCGCGGTGCCAGTCGGCATCAGTAAGGAAAAGGTCACACTCTTCCATCGCCTCTTCGCAGATTTCCATATTCCTTCTAGTAAAGGAGTGGAGGCCAGAAAGCATCCAAGCGGTCTCCAGAAGAAGCTTCGCGCCCCACCGAGGTCAGCGAGTATAAACTGTCCACCAGGCTTAAGCACGCGAGCAACCTCGGAAATCGCTTTCCTCTTTATGCTTGGAGGCATTCGATGAAAGACAAGTACCGAGACGACATACTCGAAAGAACTGTCCGAAAACGGAAGTTTGGTTGCGCTGGCCTGCCGTAGGGTGAGTGGGGATGAACGCGGATCTTTCTGTGCCTCCGCCAGCATATCGTAACTTGCATCGATGCCGGCTAGGGTAGAAGCACAAGGATATCGATTTTGGAGTGAAAACAGAAGTGCTCCAGTCCCACATCCAACATCGAGCACTCCGCCTCCTTCAAATGGTGCGATTCGGTTAAGGACGTCCGTGTAAAGAGCGTCGATGTCGTAGAGTTTCCTCATTCGACTGTTGTACAGCCTTGCGTGGAGTCCGCCGATAAGATGACTGCCGTCATTGCTTTTGACCTCCACTTTCGCGGTAGCAGGGAGTGCGGTTTCGCACACGTGAAGAATTGTTTCTGACACACTTCCTCCTAAGGTTTGTTGTTTTTCCAACTACTCTAACCTTAGTAGAAATGGATACGTTATACAAGTCTAGTTGCCTTACGGCCTAAACGTGAGACTCCTTAAGCACAGTTGCAATCTCTGTGATAATCTCATCAAGGGTAACGGTTGCTTTAACAAGGAAACGTGCAGCCCCAAGAAGTTTCCCCTTCGCAATATCCTTTTTCTGTCCTAGATTAGAGAGTAAAATGACCGGGATATTTTTTGTCTTTTCGTTTTCCTTAATTCGCGTTAGTATTTCAAACCCATTCATCCCAGGAAGAATGATATCCAGAAGGATAATGTCTGGGATTTCCTCCGCGAGACGCCTTAGAGCATCATCACCATCCGTCGTATGGATAAGTGTACAATTCTGGCCAGAAAGTTTACGCGCAATAATTTCACTTAAAAAAGTGTCATCCTCGACCCACATAATCTTCCTACCGGCGAGCTTCGATGCCTCAGGGACGCTAGCCACAGCCTTACGAGGTGCATCACTCACACCTGCCCCTTTGTTTGTTTCCATATCAAGCTGAAGTCTCACTTTCGCGATAACATCCTTCGGGTCAATTTCTGTCTTGATCAAATAATCCTTGACTCCGAGAGCAAGCGCGCGGTTAATCTCAACAGGCTGACCTGAGTTTGAAATGATAATGGTCGGTATACGAGCAATCGTCGCGTCATTACTCTTTATTTCAAGAACTTCGTATCCATTCTTTCTGGGTAAGATAACATCGAGCAGTACAAGGTCGGGTCTCCATTCCTTCATTTCCTGTAACCCCAGGACTCCATCAGCAACAAGCTTTGTCTCAAAACCACTAACCTGAAGCTGTTGAACAAGTACCCCTCCTAGAAATGAATCGTCCTCCACAATAAGTATTTTTGGCATAAAGAAAATAAAAGATGATATAAAGTAAAAAAGGATGCGGTTACGTACTCATAGTACCCTCCTTCCTAGGTAGTTGTCCATTAAACTTAACAATTGGTAGCGTAAAGAAAAAAGTGGCGCCTCTGTTTTCATCGCTTTCAAACCATATTTTCCCGCCATGCCGTTTGATAATACTCTTTGCAATAAAAAGTCCTAGGCCAGTTCCTTCAGTTTCAAGTTTAAGCGCGTTCTCTGCTCGAAAGAATCGCTCAAACACATTTTTTTGCTCGTCTCGTGGGATGCCTATTCCACTATCCGTGACGCCTATTCGGACAAAGGTGCCTTCAGCCTTTCCGCTTATGACAACTTCCCCAGGAGGTAATGAATATTTTAGAGAGTTCTCGAGGAGATTTTGAAGAACGGCTCGGACACGTTCTGGGTCGGCATACACCTGAGGAAGGTGCTCTATTTCCGGCTCTAGCCGAAAAGATAGCTTTCGAGCCTTCGCAAGGGGCAACATTTCCTGCAGCACCTTGTGAGCAACATCCGCAAACAATACCGCCGAAAAGGAATAATTTAGACTGCCCGATTCCACGCGGTCAGCTCCCAGCATATCATTGACGAGTGAAATCATTCTATCGTTGCTTTCATATGCCTTGAGCAGGAAGCCTTTTTGCTCCTCATTTAGGGCTCCTAAATCGCCCTTGAGTAGAAGATTAAGCGTCCACTTGACACCGGAAAGTGGCGTACGAAGCTGGTGCGCTACGACAGTAATAAACCCCGCCTTAGCCGCATCAAGCTCACTAAGCTGATCATTTACCCGTGTAAGTTCAAGATCTCGCCGTACCAATAGTCTTGCCCCCTGTTCTAGCTCGAGAGAAATTTGTCGCGTTTTATCTAACTCAACAAAATTGGGAAGAATCTGAAACCGAAAAATAAGCAACTCGAAAATAATGCTCAGCGTAAGGGCAAGGAAGAAGGATATGAGGTGCGTAGTATTGTTATGCGGAGAGTACAGAACAGTACCCCCCGCGATAACAAAAAATAAAACAAGTGGAATCAGCGCAAGCAGTGTGTATCTTACATGTAGTTTTTTCTCATTCGACATGGCAGGGCTTTGACGGTTGGATAACGTTCTTGCGACACGTTAATCGGCTAAAACACAAATGACGACAGTTTCATTGTGAAAGGCGGGGTTGCATTTTTCAATATTTCGCACCTCTCCTCCGAGCGGAGCCTGCTCACCATACGTATAGAAGCCGATAAGTGGCGTATCTCTCCCAACCGCCTCCTGTATGGCAGATATTTCCTCTCCCGATCGCTCACCAAAAAGCTTACTTCTGGCGATACAATTAAAGATAAGAACGGCCTTTGGGGCAGATCCTTTTAAATTGGCAACGGCAAGCATCGCGGCCTCCTTCGCGACTTTAATCGCCTCCTCCCGACTTCCAATCATGAGTCGAACCTCTGCACCTTCGGGAATCTCGGCTGCGCAGGTTATTGAACCATTTGCATCAACGGTGAGTGGGTCTCGAATTAGGAGCTCGTCACTGCCCGCCACCTTCATACCAAGCGGATACGTAATTGCCAGTTTCGCTAGAGTTTGAGTGCGAAGTTCTTCCAGATTGTCGGCTCCAAAATAATCCTCATAGATTTTTATAGCGGGAGCTCCATCAAGTTCATGAAGTACAGAACCCGTAGATTTAGTTACGCGCATAGGCGTACCGACCGGTATCCATCCATGCTTCACGCCAATTCCCATTTTGAAATCTCCACTTATCCCCAATCCTACCACTGCTCCTGAATAGACTTTTTCATTGAGGTACTGATAGGTCTTTTTGAACTCAAAATCATCACCAGCCGCACCACCAACTACTGGGAAATGCGCACCGAGGCCCTGAAGCACCCCGCGGACAATATCCGCACCGTTACCAACGAGTACATCAGGAAGCATCACAAACGCATCCAGCTTGCCATTCGGAGCTTGATTCTTTACCGCGTCCGCCACTGCCTTCCCTGCCTCAGTAGCTCCATCGACTATATGTTCTCCCACTCCGGCAAATAGCGATAAGCCACCTGCTTTAATAGCCATAACCGCGACTGAGTGGTGCTTAGCGGGACCCTCGGTTGTTATTTCTCCAGCCGTCGAACAACCTACAAGAATTGCCTGTTTTGAAACAGAGCGTACCCCTTCAAGCATCTTCTCCTGATCATACTCAACCGATGAAAACACTAGTACTGCACTTGGGTCAGAAGACCCGAGTTTATCAAGTGCACCTTGACATGCGTTGGCGCCTACCGTATATGCGTCTGTTCCCCGAGCAATTCCTACACCTGCTTTTATTGACATAAATAGAATGGTTAATGACCTATAAGCTAACTATCAAAAGCGACCTGAACAGTATACCAGAAAAAAAACAATGTGGTTGTAAACAGTTTGTTCATTCCTGTCTAAGAGCCTTTCTCGCCACCGCATCATTTTTTTCCTCACTTTTAGCATATGCCCCTAATGCTTTTATTTCATCGCGAAGAAGTGCCGCGGTCTCAAAGTCCAAAATCTTGACTGCCGAGTTCATCTGAATACGTTTTTCCTTGAGCAGCTGATCAAGTTTCTTGGTCTTTAGAGATTCTTTGTCTACTTCAAGCAATTTGTGTACAGCCTTGTCATGTTCTACACCGAGCGACTCCATAATGTCGCGCACCTTTTTGATAATAGTCTTTGGAGTAATGCCATGCTTGGTGTTGTACGCGACTTGAATAGCGCGACGACGATTGGTCTCGGCAAGCGCACGCTCTATTGAGCCCGTAAGTACATCAGCATAGAGAATGACCCTGCCCGCCACATTTCGCGCAGCTCGCCCAATTATCTGAATAAGCGCTGTTTCGGAGCGGAGAAACCCCTCCCGGTCGGCATCTAGAATGCCTATAAGCGTAACCTCGGGGAGGTCCAATCCTTCTCGAAGAAGATTAACTCCCACAACCACGTCAAATACACCCTTCCTAAAGTTGGAAAGAATGGTGATTCGGTCAAGTGTCTGAATGTCACTATGTAGGTATTCGGTCTTTATCCCCTTTTCTTTCAGAAACTCCGAAAGGTCCTCCGCCATCTTTTTGGTAAGCGTGGTCGCGATCACCCGACCACCCGCTTTAATGTCTTTCGCGGCCTCGCTAATAAAATCCGCTATTTGCCCGGGATACTTCCCTTTTTGATTTACCGGACGTATCTCCACCTCTGGATCAATAAGACCGGTGGGTCGGATGACCTGCTCAATAATGTGTGAGTTTGAAGATTTAAATCCCTCCTCCGACGAGGCCGTCGGAGTGCTCCCTTTAGGAAAAGCCTGTAGTCGTAGACTAGGAGAATCAGGCGCTCCACATTTTTCGTATTCATACGGCCCGGGTGTTGCAGAGGTAAACATAACTTGCCCGACGCGTTCCTCAAACTCACTGAACTTGAGTGGTCGGTTATCCTTCGCTGAAGGAAGGCGAAAACCGTGATCAACAAGCGCCTCCTTGCGTGCCTGGTCTCCCGCGTACATTGCGCGAATCTGCGGAACCGTTACGTGCGACTCGTCAATGACCGTTAGAAAATCTGGAGTGCCGTCTGCCAAATGAGGGAAATATGAGATAAGCGTATCGGGCGCTTCACCTGGGAGCTTACCCGAGAAATGCCTTGAGTAGTTTTCAATCCCGTTGCAGTAGCCAACCTCCTTCAGCATCGCGAGGTCATAGCTCGTCCGTCGTTTCAGTCGCTCCGCCTCGAGATTCTTTCCGGCCTTAGCCAGTTGCTTTAGACGTTCCTTTACCTCCGATTTAATGGTTGCAATAGCCTTCGCTCGTTCATCTGCGGGAGTAATAAAGTGCCGTGCAGGAAAAATAAAAATACTTTCCACATTCTCCAAAAGTTTTCGGCTTACGGGATCAATTTTCTGAATACCCTCCACAATTTCATGACTAAACTCAATGCGATAAATGACGCGTTCACTTTGTGGTTGAACCTCGACGACATCACCGAGCGCGCGAAACATTCCTGGCGTGAGGTCGGCGGTAGTGCGAGTGTAATGGATGCCAATTAGTGCGCGAATAAGCTCACCGCGGGAAAGCGCCATTCCCTTCGTAATTTTACGATTTACTTTTTCATACTCTTCGGGACTTCCCAAACCGTAAATACAGGATACTGACGCCACCACAATCACGTCCTTTCGGGTAAGAAGTGCCTGGGTTGAGGCGTGACGGAGCCGTTCAATCTCTTCGTTAATTTGCGCCTCTTTCTCTATATACGTGTCCGTAACCGGCATATACGCCTCCGGCTGATAGAAATCGTAGTACGACACAAAGTAATGCACGGCGTTGTCGGGGAAAAATTCTTTGTACTCTTGCGCAAGTTGCGCGGCGAGCGTTTTGTTGTGGGCAATCACCAGTGTCGGTTTGCCGATATTGGCGATGACATTGGCCACCGTAAAGGTCTTCCCGCTTCCGGTAACACCAAGAAGCGTCTGATGTTTGACGCCATTCTTCACCCCTTCCGTAAGCTCCTTAATGGCTTTAGGTTGGTCTCCAGCGGGTTTATATTCGGTTTTAAGCTTGAACTTTGCGGCAAGCATAGATGCACGCTACTATATCGCACTCAAGTCACTTTAGAAACATCTCTTAAAAAAAACCGCCGAGGAAGTGCTCCTCGGCGATGTGTATTGTTTGCGACATTACTCTCCACCACAGTGAGAGCGTTTGCTCCACTACAGAAGGTATTGGTTAGCGCGAGAACACGTTTCTACAAAGAACTCTTTCCCAGCCGCCTTCCAGAAGGATGACGCGAGTACTTCCCTTGCATCTTGGGAACTTCATCCACCCAAGTGTGCCTAAGATTGTGGGCTCGGGAATCGGAACATGCGAATGCCGTGAAGCAAACACAGTCCCACATGGCCACACTTTTTGAACGGCTTCCATTCGCTCAGCTTTACTCACCCAGCCCACTCCAACATAGTAAGTGACAGGTTCGTCGTGGTACCAACCTTCGCGGCCGTGCCGTTCCAAGGCGTTGCGGGGTTTTTCCCCTGAATTTTTTTTTGAAAGTATCGTCTCGCCATTCGCAACTACATGCATAGGTAACTCCTCATTGTTAAAGGTCAAAGTCCGTTTTCTCTTCCCAACCGCAACAGCGAAAGGGCAAAAAACGAGGAGCCTTATTCAAGAGCTTTTTTTTACGATGTGCGGTGGAGAGAGAAGGCGTAGCGCACTATCACACAAAGGAACCCTCGAAATGAGGATTGACCTTGGTAATGACGATTGCGCAATTTCCTATAGACATATTCTTATCGTATACGCTCCCCAAAAACTGTCAACCTCGGGTGTGGACAACCGCCGGAGGCGAGCAGTGGCCGTATGACCACAACCGCCGGAGGCGAGCAGTGGCCGTATGACCATAACAAAAAAACCGCCCGAGAATAATCTCGAGCGGTGTGGCCACGATAGGGCCGAGTCAAATTAGATTTGCTCTTAACTCATCCTTGAGACGGCGCCTAACTGTCATAACCTCCGGGGCCTCGCGGTCCCGGTCAAATCCGATAAAGAACTCCGTTTTCCCTTCCAGTTTTCTGGAATGGATGACCGTAAGGTTGATACTCGCGGTACGAAACATTGTCGCAATTTCTTCTAGAATGCCGGGCCGGTCCTCCGGAATCGTGATATACATGGAATTTGCTTCCTGGAGGTCGGCCATGAGACTCGTAAGCTGTTCAGAAAGCAGAAATAAAGTTCGAACATTCGTTGGTCCCAAATGTACTGAATTGGCCAGAAAGTCCGAAACGTATGGCTTTAGTGTCCCTTGCTTCACAAAATCCGAATAGCGCTTAAACTCCTCTCCAAAAATTGCAAGGGTTTTTGACGCAAACGGGTTTGAAAGAGCAAGCCCTCCATACAAATCAGGTGACTGCGAGAACATGCGAGCCATTTGCGCGGAGGTAAGCTTGTAGACTGGACTCGCCACGTCAAATAGTTTCGTAGCGTTTAGCCCAAGCTTTCGCATTACAGAAACTTTTAGGCAGGTACACATGTGCTCCAATACTTGATCAACGGTGCGCTCTAGGTCATGCCTTTCCGGCTGGACAATCTCGATGGTAGCCTCCGTGCTTGCAAGGAACTCATCTACCCAAGCACCCCACCCAGCCACTCTGGCACGACAGACAAACATTGTTTGCCCTTTGAATGTTCCACGCTTTACGGGCGGAGCGCAGAATGGATGGAGTCCGAGGACTTCTGCCGGAGACTTAAGCATCGCGTCAACCGAACCAGCTTTCGTCGAAGCAATGTCAACGAGCAGTTGGTCTTCGCGAAGTGAGGGAGCTATAGACTCGATTACTTTCACCGTCTCAAGAAGCGTCACGGCGACGATAATCACTTCAGCCCACGCGGTGACTTCTTCATTACTTGGGTTTGTGCCGATATCAGAGGTTCTGACCTCACAGCCTCGCTTCGAGAAGAAGGTCTTTAGAAAAGTACCGTACCGCCCCTGCCCTAGAATACCGACTCTTTTTGGTTGCATAGTTTTCCTATTTCTGCCTGCACACTAGCTTTCCAAAAGCTTTTTGCAAGTATTTTTCAACGAACCAATTTTCGCCCCTCCGCAAACGCGGTAACGAAAATAAGCTTTTGATTTCTCAAAAGCTTATCTTCAGTGGTAAATAGTTCGGGAGTATTTACGATTGGGAACGCACCAAAGACCAGCTTTCGAGTAAAAGCCGGTAATAATAGGTATCGGAAGTTGATGTATGCCCGCTCGTTTGCATAATCAAATACTACCAAAGCAGGAAGGCTTTGTCAAAAAACTGCCCGAATCGCTTCGGGGAGAGGTAGAGAGGGAATTCCGACGGTGGTTTTTAGGACTGCACACTCGCAGACAGATTATCTTCAAACAGAAAGCGTAATTTTCCATCACCGGGTTTGGAAACAGAGCATCTCCTGACTTTTGAAAGCTTAGTCGGAGTTTCGTCTCCCACTCCTGCGCCGAGAGGGTGTCGTCAACCTCAATCTCAATAAATCTACCGATACGAAGTCCGGTAACCTCCGCGTACCCCATTTGATGGAGCGCACCAAGTACGACTTTGTCCTGTGGATTAACCGTTGCGGGTTTTTGTAAAATCGTCAGTTTGATTTTCACGGTGAGCCTTTCGTTGCTCATTGCAGGCTACCACTACTTTATGTTCATTACAGCCTTTATAAGCGACGTAGAACGAGAGAAATGAAAAGCTTTCCGTTTTCATTTCCGAGTCGAGGAGTTTATATAGTCCAAAACTGCAAGGCTTGTCCGCGCAAAAGAAAAAGAATGAGTCTTCGAGTTCCAAAGTACCTCGGGGCTCGACCCGAGGGACTATAGTTGACTCCTCAAAGCCACCGCCTCTGGCAACACGCAAGGTTCTACCGGTCCATTCAGACAATCTTGACTTAGCAATAGTATGCTATAGCATACTATTGCTAAAGTACGGGACAAAGGAAGCATAGTGTCACTCGTTCCAAAAGTCGGGCGAATGAGGGCGTACATACAGCGGCACCATGAGTGTGAGTCGGTGGGTTAACAGCTCATGCCACCGCCTCTGGCGGTGGTCGTTGACTTAACATTCGCCTGCCGTAGATTGTGCGCTATCTTGCGTACCGCGAGAAAAAATCTTCTTTCAGTTTGGAGAATGTTCCATCTAAAATCCCCTGCCTCATTTTTTTAACGAGTTGCACAATGAAGTAGACATTATGAATCGAGGCAAGCGTGTTTGCCAAGATCTCATTTGAGCGGAAGAGGTGTGCAAGATACGCTCGGGTAAAGGTCTTACACGTAGAGCACTCGCAACCTTCCTCAATCGGACTAAAATCGGTTTTATATTTTGCGTTTTCAATGTTGAACCGGCCGTGCCGAGTGTAGAGCGAGCCCGTGCGTGCTTGCCGAGTGGGAGCGACACAGTCAAAAAGGTCGCATCCATTTTCTACCGCGCCAAACAAGTCCAACGGGTCACCAATACCCAGGAGGTGCCGGGGTTTTTCTTCGGGCAAGAGTTCATTAACCCATCGCACAGCGCTCCCCATATCTTCTTTATCAAACGAACCGCCAATTCCAAATCCATCAAAACCCCCGCCTTCGCCAAGGCTATGGCGGGCAAGCATTCCTCCGATTACTCGGGCGCTTTCTTTTCGTAAATCTTCGTGTCTTCCTCCTTGCACGATTCCAAAAATGGTCGGGCTGTTTCCAACTTTCAACTTTTCACTTTCAACTTTTAACTCGCGATGTCTTTCTAAGCATCGCGCCGCCCAACGATGTGTTCGCTCCATCGCCTCCTTCTGGTACTCATAGGATGCCGTCGGGGAGGTACACTCGTCAAATGCAAAAATAATATCTGCACCAATGGCGTGCTGTATTTCAATAGAGCGCTCTGGCGTGAAGCGATGTGTACTTCCGTCCTTATATGACTTAAAGGTCACCCCATCCTCATCTATTTTCACAAGAGGAGCTTCACTTCCCCCTTCTGGAAACATTCTGACATTCTGCAGAATGTCAGAATGTTGTTTGTGTGGTGTAATCTTTGAAGTCCCTTTTCCGCCAAGTGAAAATACCTGAAAGCCTCCCGAGTCGGTCATAGTGGGACCGTCCCAGCCCATAAATTTTCCCAGCCCACCACCCTGCTCCACTACTTTCTCTCCCGGCTCCAGATAGAGGTGATAGGTATTCGCGAGAACAACCTGCGCCCCTGTTTCCCTCACCTGCGCGGGAGTAAGTGCCTTGACCGTCGCCTTCGTTCCCACGGTTACAAACGCAGGCGTCTGTATACTGCCGTGCAATGTTTCAAGGACACCCGCCCGTCCGAATCCTTTCTCCATTTTCTTTTCAATACGGAACATACCGCTAGCGTACACGTTTTGAAAAAATTGCCAAGGGCTATAACACAGAGTACACTAAGTGGGTATGACATCAAAAAATCCAGAAGAAAATGAGTTTGGTTTTACGTGCCCTGCTTCTCGCGAAGAGTTCTGTCACGAAATTGAAAAGCGTGTAAAGCGAATCGGAAAAGAGTTTGGCGACGGTTTCGTCTTCGTGACGAACTATCCAAAATCGGTAAGTTTTTTTGGTTCGGCGCGCTTTACGCCTGAAAATCCTCATTCAAAAAAGGCGGAGCATCTTGCGGGGCGTATTGCGAAAGAATTGAAATACGCAGTCGTCACCGGTGGAAGCGCGGGCATTATGGAAGCCGCGAATAAGGGGGCGTTTAAGGCGGGTGGCGAGTCCCTTGGCATTAATATTAAACTCCCAAAGGAACAGAAAGGAAACCCGTACACCACCGCTTCACTTGATTTTTCCTATTTTTTTGCACGCCGAACGGCACTGTCATACGCTGCGGAGGCCTATATCTTTTTTCCGGGTGGGTTCGGTACGCTTGATGAGTTCTTCGAAATTATCACACTTGTCCAAACGCACAAAATTAAACGTATTCCGATTTTCCTTGTCGGCACTGATTTTTGGAAACCGCTCGATGAGTTTATTCGTGAGCACTTACTCAAAATCCATGCGGCTATTAGTAAGCACGACCTTGACCTCTACACCGTTACCGACGACGAGGACGAAATTATTGCCGAGATAAAAAAAGTGCCGATAAGTGATGGGTTTCCTCATCATCGGGAGGGTCGGATTTTAAGCGAACCGCAAGGAACGGAAAACAAAAACGGCTAGCACTGCTACGACTGTAGCAACGTGGACATATACGTACAGACGGTCATGTGCTAGTCTTTTACTGTATGGAGACGCCACTCTTTACCCTACGAGGAAAGGTAGTTCGAGGAACGCAGTTCGGACGTATTCTAGGCTTCCCCACTGCGAATATTGATAAGACGGAATACAGAGAGCTGGATGTACCTATTCCGGCCGGAGTCTATGCGGGCACCGCAAGCGTTGTCTTGAGTAAAGACACGTTTAAGGCGGGCATCGTCGTTGGCCCAAAGGAGGCCGACAACCTCCCCAAAATAGAGGCGCATCTTCTTGATTTTTCTGGCGACCTCTATGGAAAGGAGCTTATCCTGTCGCTCCACATTTACTTACGACCATACCGAAACTTTAAGGGTGAAGACGCACTCAAAGAGCAGATCGGCTCCGACCTTCAAAAGGTTCGTGAAGTAATTTCCCTCTAAAAAGATTACGGTTGCTGAACAGGATCCTAGGGAACGTATTCCACACTTTCATCGGAGTCTACTACCGACGGTTCTACCGCTTGCATATTCGTAGGAGCAGGCACAAAGAACTGCCCAAAGAAAAGGACGGCTATCACAAGTGTAATGAGAACAATGACAGTATTTCTCATATAAAAAAATTAGTGGTAATTGACTTTAGTATACCTCTTTTGCGCTATCAAGTTATACACAACCTGCAGATAGGATATCTTTCACCGTGACGTACGGAACTCTGAAATATAGGATGTAATGCTTTTTTGTGCTCGCCAGCCAAGCTCACCCTCGGAGCGCGAGAGGTCAATTGCGGAGGTTTGCCTATTCCCTAATCGTTCGGGAAGCATCTCTACCTTTCCACCGAACATCTTTGCGATTTCCAGAATAGAATATTCCTCCTTCGCACCAAGACCGTACCCATCTCCCTCACCTTTTTCACCGACAACGAGTAGTCCTCGCACAATATCGTCTACGTGAGTAAAAATACGTGTTTGAGTCCCGGGCAAGACAACCTTAAGCGGTTCACCGTGCAAAAGCTTCTGTCTGAAGATTTCAATCACGGTGCCGAACGTACCTGAAAGTTCGCGGGGTCCATACACATTATAAAAATAAGTAATGGCGTACTTAAGCCCATACCACGCACCATAATTTTGCACGAGTTCGGTATTAGAGGCCTTGCTCCACGCGTAAGGACTTTGATTTCTCCCAAGTCCTCCATCTCCAAACTTGGTACTTGAACCCGCGTACACAAGTTTTGCCTTATTTCTTCGTGCAAACTCGAGCACGGCAAAAGTGCCTTCTTTGTTTGTGTGCCATACCGTCTCCATATCTTCAAAACTTTTTTCCACACGCGCATACTCACCAAGATGATAAATGAGGTCGGGTATGGAAGTGACCAGTTTCGCAATATCACACGTATCGCCCTCAAGGTAGGTTGCTCCCACGACATGATTGCTCCTCTGCCCCGTTGAGTAGTTATCAAGCGAAACAACCCGATTGCTCGAGTCCTTCACCAACTGTTCTATGAGGCTCGAACCGATGAACCCCGCCCCACCGGTCACTAAAATAGTTTTCATACTGCGATTATACAATGATTAGAACCCGTTTGAAAACGAGCGCACTCCGGAGTCACCCTAGATGACAATGTCCATGTCTATCTACAACCTCGGCCGAAGGAGTGCTGTTATGCTATTATTTTTACGTGCGCAAGTTAAAACAAATTACCGTACACTCTTCGGCTCTAAACAAGAGGGGCCGCATTACACTTTACCTTTTTTGCCTTGGCTTCCTTTGTATCTATTTCTCCACAGAAGCGATTGCTTCACGACTTACCACAGAGTACCGCGCGCGCGTAACTCAAAAATGGACCGACAGAGATGGACAGCTTCTCACCTCCGCGACCAATGAGAAGGGGTATTTCGCATCGGGAGGAGCGGTCATCCCTCTTCGGCTTGAGGAGCTCCTCCTCAAAAAGGAGGACCGTTTTTTCTACTACCATCTGGGTAGTAACCCTCTGAGCATACTTCGTGCCACTTTCACTTCACTCCGAACCGGTAAAGTTTCTGGCGGAAGCACCATCACCCAACAGTTGGTGAAGATATTGCTTAGTAACGAAAACGAGCGGACAGGGGGCAATAAGCTTCGCGAGTCACTCTATGCTCTCGCGCTTGAGCTCCACACATCAAAGCGTGAAATCCTCACTATGTATGAGCAGTCAGTCTATTTCGGGAAAAATCGCCAAGGTGTCGCTGAAGCTTCGGCCTTCTATTTTGGAAAGATACCTTCAGAACTTACCGAAGTAGAAATGCTTGAGCTCGTGGCGACACTAGGAAGCCCTTCGGCTCGCTACCCCGGGAGTAGTCGTAATCGTGCGCTTCTTCGAGCAGTTGGAAAGGCTTTAGAAAGCGACGTCAACTTTGCCTCATCTACGATGAGAACCCTTTCGATATCCGGGATTTCTCCAAAAACGTCGTTTGAACTTAAGACGCTACACCTTTCCTGTGACCCTTGTGACCTTACCATAGATGCAAAACTTACCGAGAAAATACGAGGGGCACTTCGCGAACGAATTCTGTCCGCTACAGACGCACACGTAAAAAATGGTGCCATAGTGGTACTCAAGCTTCCGGAAAACGAGATACTCGCCATTGTCGGCTCACCTGACCCCGGGAGCTTACAGAGCGGTGCTCAAATCAACATGGCACTTCTGCCACGTCCTATTGGGTCAGCCTCAAAACCGTTCATTTATCTGAATGCCTTCAAGAAAGGTGCTCGCCCCTACACTATCGTTCATGATATTGAATACAGCTATCGACTTGGCACCGGTTTTGCATTTTACCCAAAGAACTTTGACGGAAAATTCCGTGGTCCCGTCACACTGCACAACGCGCTCTCAAATAGCCTTAATATCCCTGCCGTAAAAACGCTCGAGTTTGTGGGACTCCCTTCTTTTTACGACTTTTTGGAGCGCGACCTGGGCTTTCTCTCGCGCCAGCCGCTTTCACACTACGAGCTGGGCATCGCGCTTGGCGCACTTGAGATGGATCTACTCACCCTTTCGCACTTCTTTACGGTGTTCCCTGCGCAAGGAGTACTAAAACCTCTTACCCTTGAACGAAGTAGGCAGGAGGACTTCCAAACTCCCATGGAAAAGAAGACGAGGGCAAGGCGGGTCGCTGACATAGGAGTGACACAGCTTGTGACAAGAATACTTTCAGACCGCGAGATGGCCGTTGAACAATTTGGACTTAGGAGTAACCTCACACTTCCCTACAAGAACTACGCACTCAAGACCGGCACCTCTCGCGACTATCACGATAGTTGGACTATTGGTTTTACTCCGGACTTTTTGGTCGGCGTGTGGCTCGGCAACAGCGACAACACTCCCATGCGAGAGCTTACCGGACAAACCGGCGCTGGAGCTGTCTTTGAGGACGTGATGACGCTTATGTATGCTTCACCCTATAACAAAAGTACTCCTCTCAACTTTAGCAGACTTACGGAGTTTACCAATTCCGGTAGCATTGAATACGGTCTCCCGGGAGACGACTATACGGCATCCCGCGCCATAATGAGTAGGACATCGCTTATACAAAATCCACATGACGGCGATACCATTGAGCTTGCGGGTGGCACCATAATTCCACTCAAGGCGAGTGAAGAAGTTGATTGGTTTATCGACGGTGTCTTCCGAGCGCACTCTCAGGAAGCAACATTCGCGCCTACTCGCACAGGAAAATTTAGTATAGAGGCACGCGGATCTTCGGCAAGCCAAACCGCAACTATTTTCTTAACTACGAGCGAATAAAGTTTGGCCTCGTCCTATCCCACAGCAAGCATGTGGAGTTCTACAGGAAGACGAGACCCTTCCCAAATCCTTTTATACTTTAAAGTATGCAAGGATTTAATTTGTGTGGGTTAATCTGGAAGGATTAAGAAGTAGCCGTATAGGCATTCGCCTCAACACGGTGTCTGAAACCGTAACGCTATTTGGTGACCGTAAAATATTCCCCGCGGGTACGGCCGAAGTTTTCGGGCGAGTACATTTCGCTTACGACAGCGGGAAGATGGTGAAAGAGCCCGGGCACCAGTGCTCGTACATAATACTGATATTCATAAACACCTTCAGGGAGCCACTCGCGGAAAAGGAAGAGACGGTCGTCATGTTTTTCATCGGCGTCTGAATAGAGTTTTTCCTTTGTCTGCTCTGTACCGCTATAGACTTCATCGGAAAGCTCCACTGGTCCGCCGATGCCTAGCACCGAAGCCAAATTCCTCCCTTTCGCCTGCCCCCTTGGCCTTCCGTAGGGAGACACATTTTCGCCTTGAAGCGACTGGTCCTCGGTGGAGAGATTGAAGTTTACGAGCTCCATACCTGCGGGAATAAAATCCTCAACTGAAACGAAGCGCCTCTCTTTAGGCACCGTAATGGTAAGGACGCCCTTAACCACATCCCCCACTTTTGCCTCGGTAAGGGGGCTCGCCAAGGTGAGGTCGTGAAGCGCGTAGAAACTGCGTGTAATCGCAAAGCCTTCATCGCGAGCGGGAATAGCATTTATGGGAAGAAAATAGGTAAGGGAAAGGTCGTAGTAGAAGGTGTTGGGAAGCGTGTTCAGATTTTTCTTTACAAAATCAATCGTATGCATCACCCCTTTGGTGATAGCAGAAACGGGGATTACCAATTTTGTGGTGCTGTCCTGGTTTGCCGAACTAAAAGTAGTCTTGCTCTGCTCCGTACCATCAAGGCCCACCGATAGTTCAAAGTTTGAATTACTCTCCCTTTTCCACTCGGTATACTCGGTGAGCGCCTCTACCGCCGAGAGCGTGTTGTTTGTTGAGCCCCATGAGCCGTCCTTGGCGCGACTCTTGAGGAGCCAGCGAAGCACCTTGTCCGTAAGCTCATGATCTTTGCGCGATGCGACCCACGCACGAAGCAGGAGCGCGGTATTTTTGATAGGCGTTTCATAATAGTCGTACACGACACGGCGATCCCCCGTCTTGATGAAAGCTCCACGACTATCCACGGTCAGGCGGTTCTCGAGGGTCGTAAGAACTTCATCGCGGAGCGCAGGTGAGTAGGCATTCCCCGAAAGAATGAGGGCAAGGTACCCCAGCGAAAGGTTGGAACCGGTCTCACGAACAAACTTTCTGGTGTTTGCGATAGTGAGTACTCTTCCCGACAGAGGATTTCCCGAGCCGAGCATACTTCCCGCGCGTTCAAGTACGTAAGCAGCAAAGATAACGGTGTCATTGTCCTTTCGAATGGTGTCGTCATAGAGAGCTCCGTTTGTAACATAGGTAACCGCCCTCAAGAGTACGTCTTGTTGGACGCTATATCCCGCTTTCTTGAGGTCTAGAAGTGTTTCAAGAACCCGGAGTGTGAGGTAAAAGTTTGGTTTACCTTCGACAAAATAGGTGAATCCTCCGTCCGGAGTCTGGTTGCTGTAAATACGCGAGAGTCCAATATCAATAAGCTCGTCGGGGTGATAAGACTGTCCGTTGTTCTCGATGGTCGTCGCTCTAAAGGCTTCCAGCTTTCCCTTCGCCTCAAAACCCCTCTTCGTAATGGCTATCGCCGAAAGACGGCTGGCTATTTGCTCGGAACATCCATAGGGAAATTCAATAAGATAGGAGAGCGCACCCGATAGATAGAGCGTAAGTGTCGAGTTTGCGGTAATCGTGAGTGCCCCTTTGGTCGCGACCACATTTTCAGGGAGGAATACGTACTCCTTTGCGCGCTCTTTCATTGTTGAAAACGCAGTCGCGACCGATTCATAGGTATCGTTCCTCGTGATAGCGATACGGTCCTCCACGATATCAACGAGTCCGTCACCTTCAGCGGAAATAGTAAACAGATGACTTCCTTCTTCCCTACCTTCAGGAGCTTTGGCGTCAAAGTAGACCGCCGTAGATTCTCCCGGCTGAATGCGCTCGAAGGCATTTTTTGCACCCGAAAGCTCTAGCGTGGTGCTTTCAAGTTTTATATTGAACCGAATAGCGCGGTCCGACTGATTGAACACCTTGGCACCAAGCTTAAAGGTATCTCCGGGTACGATAAACCGAGGTTTAAGTGGTGTGACCATTACCTCTTTTCGCGCGATAAGCTCAAAATAGCCCACGCCCACTTTTGTGTCTTTAGTAATACCAACCGCTTCACTCTGCCATGTCGTAAGATTGTCGGGGAGCGTAAAGGTCACCTCGGCGACACCAGCACCGTCGGTCATCACGACACCTTGCCAAAAAGCCGTGCTTCTAAAATCTCCGCGTTTTTTTGACGCAAGGTTTCCGTCGCCTCCGCCCCCGCCTTTCGTGCCCTTCGGCACCTCCGCCTCAAATAAAATGTTCTTCACGTTTGAGGCCGTAGCAACCCCGAGTGGAAATCCATTAAAGAAAAATGAGACCGGGTCCTTCTTTGGATTTCCCTTGAGCGCGAGAACGCTCATATCGGCGACCGCGAGCGAAACCTCGGCGGAAACCGGTTTGCCGTTTGCATCTTTGGTAGAGACCGACAAACGAACCTTCTCTCCGGGAAGATAATTCTTTTTGTCGGAATGCACGTCTATGGTGAGCTTCTTTTCCGCCGTGCTTATTTTGAACTCAACCTGTCCGTACTTCACTTCAGGTCTCGGCGAGAGAAGCAGGACCGAAAAGAATACATTGGGCGCGAACCGCTCTTCTATCGTCACGGGTATATTGATAAGATTTTGAGTCACGTCAATAATTTTGTAGTCAAAGATTCGCCCTCGTTCTATGGTGATGAGTGCCTTCCCACTTTCAAACGGTGATTTGATAACCACATTTGCCGTGTCGCCGACCTTCAGCGTATTTTTATCAACGGCGAGCTCAAGCGTTTCGTTGTTGTTTGGACGAACCGAGACCACGCCTTCACCGTAGACATAGAAATCAAGCTGTGAGGTGATGGGGTTTCCGCGAGAGTCCTTGGCAATCACCTCCAGCTGGTACTGCCCAGCCTCTTTCACCGAAAACGGTGCTTCGGCGTCTCCGGAACCGCTGGTGCGCATTTTGAACGTTTGCACGGCCTCGCGCTTTTCTTCAGAACGATAATAGAAACGGCCGTCTACCTCCTGACGCTTGTAGGATTCCCAGGTTATTTTGTATATAGTCGCCTCAATACCAAAGACGCCCACTCCCTTCCCTTGGGTATCCACCGACTTAAGAAGTATTTTGCTTTCTTCACCCTTTCCAAAGTATCGGTTCAGAAGATTGGAGCCGAGATAGAATGCTCCGCGATGCACAATAATTGATTTATTGGCTGAAACTGTCTGTCCCTGTTTGTTCTTTACGGTAATGTTTACCGTGACAATTTTACTTCGATCCGCACCTCCTTCATTCTGCTTCATATCCTTAAAGAGCTCCCGAAAATCAAGTGGTTGTTCAATCGTTACTTTACCTTTTTCATTGAGCTCCGCCCTCCCCCGAAGTAAGAATCGATCTCCATAGCCACCATACCCACCGTAATACCAGCCTTTTCCAAATTGAAAGTACCCGTCACTATAGCGGTCAAAGTAGTAGTCTTGCGCAAACATTGAGTACTCTACCTTATCTCCTTTCTCCAGCGGTACACCGAAATAGTACGCTGCATCCACCGCAAGCTCCATTTTGTCACCTGCCACGTACTCTTCCTTGCTACTTACAATCTCAACCTTGAAAGCAGACGGAACATATTCCTCCACCTCAAAATAGCCGTACCCGCCAAGACCTTCAATCCGATAGGTACCCAGTGTCGCCCCTTTGGGAAGGTCGAGCTTCCCGGTAAAAGTTCCGTTCTCGCTCAAATCAACATCAAGCGTTTTCACTAATTCCCCTCTGCTATCGTAGATAGCAACATTCGCCTTTCGCTCGCTCGCAATTTCATACTCTCCGTCAAAACCGATACGATACAATCCCTTGATGAAGACCGTCTCGCTTGGGCGATAGATGGGCCTGTCGGTATAGAGATATGTCCGTTGCGCCGAGACAACAGATTGCGCCCATTGAAACTTGTCCAGCGCGCTTGAGACAATCGCGCTGTCCGCTCCTGCCGTAACCACGGCAGCGGTAGCTTGAAATACAACGGGAGTACGGGCGATACCCTGCGCATCAGTCGTCCCCGACGAGGCCCACTTCGTTTCCTGATACACATCAACTCTCGCGCCCACAACAGGAGCAAGTGTTCCAAATTTACTCACCCAATAGAGATTACCCTTACTTTCGGATTGAACCTTTGTGGTAAGCGGGGGAAGCGCGTCGGTGGGATAATATTCGCTTTCGAGCTTCTTCTCCTGTACCGCGAGGTTAGTGACGGTGAGAAGAGAACGTTCATATGCCTGATTACCGAAAGTTCTCGTTCGGGTACTCCAGTCAAAAACCTCTGTACGATAGTCGGGGTGGCTAAAGCTAAGAACGTAGTGGCCAAGCGGGTGTGGTACATAGTCGGATAGATTGAGCTCAAAAAAGTTGACTGAAAAATACCGTTTGGGAAGCTCTATGCGCTTCGTCCATGCTTGCGTGCAGAAAAGGCTTTCACCGGACTGCGAGGCAACAGGCGCGCCAGCAGTGCTCAGGTAGTAAATCATCCTCGGCGCATCAACCTTACAGATGTGCAGATTGACGTACTCCAGATTTTCCACCCCGTACACCAGCTTTGTGCGGTCTGGTGAGGTCACGTTGTATGCTTTTTGCATAGCCGTAAATCGCCTATACATTTGGTCTATCTTTCCGCTTAAGAACGTAAGCTCTTTTTTTGCGACCTGACCAAAGTCATCTTGAAGCTCGAGAGAGATGCGGTAGTCACTCTCGGGAACAAGACCATAGCGAAGAACACTCTCAAACTCTCCAAACAGACACGGGTTACTAGGATCAGGCTGCGGTAGGCGGTGTGACTCGGTCCAGTTCCAGCGACCAACGGTAATGCTGGACTTCACCTTGGTGTAAAACTCCTTTTCCTCCGGCATCTTGAGCGGAGTGTTTGAACAGATTTTAAGCTCGGTTAGTGTTGCATTTTTCGTACCGTTCTCCGGGGAGGTTTTACGTATGACCAGTTTTGGGAAGGTCTTTGCCATACGAGTCAAAGGCTCTACCAAAAGTGAAACTCCTTCGGTATTGACGACCTTCTTGAACTGGACGGGAATTTCTTCACCATTCCCGAACGCGTCCGCATCAAACGAGAGCATAAGTTTTGTTTTATCCGCTTCCTT
>CALQZP010000008.1 GCA_943349725.1 Candidatus Nomurabacteria bacterium
AGGAGTATACTGGAAGGGTAACTACAAAGACTCCTCTCGTCGAAAAGAGCTGTCAAGTACAAAGTTATTAGTAGTTGTTGTTTTAGTAATTATTCACATCACGTATGTCAAAATTGTTCTCACACAAAGCGAGCCACAAAGGTTTTACCTTGATTGAGCTCCTCGTCGTCATCGCGATTATCGGTATTCTCTCGTCGGTAGTTCTCGCCTCACTCAACAGCGCGCGCACCAAGGCTCGTGACGCAAAGCGTGTCGCAGAAATCAAACAGCTTCAGGTCGCGCTTGAAGTCTTCTATGATGCCAACAACGCCTATCCCACCATGCTGACACAGCTCGTAGGTACCGGAAATGGAGCGACCTTGTCGGTTCTTCCGTCAGACCCGCGAGGAGTAGGTCACGGCACAAATGTGGCGAACGGATACAAGTACGCGGTCAATACCGCAACGCCCACCCTGTATCACCTCGGTGCCGTGCTTGAGCAGACCGCAGGTCAGACCACTCTTGATGATGCCGATTTGGATGGTGTCTCTACTGGGAAATCATGGGTAACCGATGCTAATGCTAATAGCGTTCCCTTTACCGGTGTAGACATGGTGTACGACGTAAGCAATTCAACTTTCTAACACTCCCATAAAAACCGCTCCGGTGCATATATCGGAGCGGTTTTTGCGTGTTACAATGATGATATGAGTTCACTCATACTCTTTTTCTTTTTCGTACTGGGCACCATTATCGGGAGTTTCCTCAATGTGGTGGTTCTTCGTTATGGAACGAAGACACTTACCGGTCGCTCCCAGTGCTTTTCCTGCGGAAAGACTCTCCGCTGGTTCGAGCTTGTGCCGGTGTTAAGCTATATTTTGCAAAAGGGAAGGTGTCGTGGTTGCAAGGCACATATTTCTTGGCAGTACCCAATTGTGGAACTTACTACCGGCCTCGTCTTCACCCTTATCGCCTACAAGGAATCTTCTCTCTTCTTTTCTTCTCTTTCTTCTTCTTTTCTACTTTCTACTTTCTATTTTCTACTTACTCTCTCCCTCTGGTCCTTACTCATCGCTCTCTCCGTTTACGACCTCAAGCACAAAATAATCCCCGACGCCCTCGTCTACTCTGCCTGCCTCATTTCCCTTTTCTTGCTTTCGGCTTCTATCTTCTTCGAGCTTCGAGCTTCGAGCTTTTTTCTTGATTTTCTCTCAGGCTTTCTTTTTTCCGCTCCCATTGCACTCATCTGGTTCTTCTCGCGGGGCCGAGCAATGGGACTCGGTGACGCGAAGTTGGTGCTCATGTTTCCGTGGCTTCTTGGACTGTCCAAAGGACTCTCCGCCGTTATCATCGGATTTTGGATTGGCGCCGTGGTAAGTCTCATGGGTCTCCTCCTCAAGGCGCTGTCGCCGTTACTTCCAAAAGCGTTTCTTCCCGGACTCCGAACAAGGGTCCTCAATTTAGGTATGAAGACCGAGCTTCCCCTTGGGCCGTTTCTCGTTCTTGGCCTTTTTCTCGTCTATATATTTGGATGGGATGTGATCGGATTATCGTTGCTCCTCCAAACTATGTAGCATGAACCTTGAACTATGGAATATGAATCATGAGGTATGAACTATAACACACAGAAATCCAGGATACCGTTTGGTACATGGTCCATATTTCATGGTCCATCTCGTGTCCATATTCCATCTCGCGGGGGTTTTGCCCTCGTGGAGCTTCTCGTTGCGGTCGTGCTGTTTGGGCTCATCAGCACCTTTGTCATTGTTGCGTACAGTAGGATAAGCGGACAGCTCTTCCTTACCACACTCGCCTATGAAATCGGCCTCTCATTTCGTGAGGCGCAGAGCTATGGGGTGAGCGTGCATCAGTTTAAAGAAGTAGGACAGCTCGTCGAGACCTTTGATGTGGGGTATGGCGTACACTTTGACTCCTTGGACGACCGCACCTATGCGTTCTTTTCCGATAAGGGTGGGGTTGCCGGAGATGCCCAGTTTAACGGGGAGTTTGGCACCGCCTACAACGAGACGGGGTGTTTAAGTACGAAGGAGTGTATGAGCGTCGTGCGTTTGGAAAAAGGGAACCGAGTAGTCAAATTTTGTGGAGTGCTCTTCGGCGACGGAGGACGCGACGCGGTGGACAGCAAAAAGCAGGAGGAATGTAATCTGAACTCGCTTCCGAACACCAATAATGTCATCTCTTTTCTTGACGTGACATTCCTACGCCCCAATCCGGATGCTATTATTACGACAAGTCAGACGGTGGCCGTGCGAAGGAAATACAAAGCAGCGCGGGTGTACCTTCTTTCACCTACGGGAGAGAAGCGGGTGATTGAAGTGGTAAGTACAGGGCAGATATCCATTAAGTAATGAACTATGAACTATGTAACAGGTAATAGAAGAAGGAAGAAAGTATCTTCCCATATTCCATATTTCATATTCCATACTCCATCTCGGAGTGGATTTACCATCATAGAGATGATTATCGCCTTTGCTATCTTTGCGATTGTAATGGTCATTTCGGTCGGTAGTTTCGTCTCGCTTATGGAGGCCAATCATAAGGCGCAGACACTGAAGACTGTGGTCAATAACCTACATTTCGCGCTTGAGAATATCTCCCGAAATGTTCGAACAGGGACAAATTACCACTGCGGTTTTTCGGGGTCGCCAATTGACCCGAGGGATTGTGCGAGTGAGCCAAGCAGTCGTCTTATCTTTCGCGCACGAAGTGGAGAATATGTACTTTACGAACTGTCTGCGGGAGCCATTTTACGGGCTAAAGATAAAAATCCTAGCGCACTTCTCGTGTTTGAGAATCGGATCCCCATTACTGCTCCGGAGGTGGCTATAGATACACTCAACTTTTACGTGGATGGCGCGGATAACACAGACGACAAGGCGGGTAATAAGAAACAACCCCGCGTCTTGATGGTCGTCAAAGGTTCAATGAAGGGGAAGAGTAAGGTACCCTCAAGGTTTGATATCCAGACACTGGTATCACAACGGTCACTGGATATCTAGGTAATGGAATATGAACCATGTAATATGAAACACGCAAGACAAAAAACAAAGAAGTTGGATATTCCATATTCCATATTCCATATTCCATCTCGTGAGGGTTTTACCATCGTTGAGACACTTGTTGCTATCGCGATACTCCTTCTTTCTATCACGGCACCACTTACGATTGCGGAAAAAGGACTTGCTTCGGCGGAAGCTGCGCGCAAGGAAATTACGGCATTCTATCTCGCGCAAGAAGCGGTGGAATATGTGAGAAATGTACGCGACACGAACGCGCTTTCGGGTACAAGCAATCTTTCCAATTGGCTGAATGGTCTTACCGATTGTATCGGGAGTGGGGTTTTCTGTGGTATTGATACTAAGGAGCAACCCTCAAAGCAAGTCATAAAGTGTAATAGCATTACGAACAGTGATTGCAGGCTCCTTCAGTACATCGGAAACTCTCAAAATCAGGTAAACCCCAAAGACCCGCTTTTTGGCATCTTCGGACATCGTTCATTCTCTGGCTGGACAGCGACCGATATAACACGAAAGGTGCATATCACCGAGATACAGGTAGGTAAAGAGGCAGAGGTTGAGGTAACGGTTGTGTGGCAAGCTGGCACGTTTGGCTCGCGTACGCTTGTGTTGAAGGAGAATATATTTAATTGGTACGTGTCAAACTAATGGAGTATGGAATACGCAACATGAAATATATAAAGAAAAACAATAAATCCTGTTGTCCATATTCCCCGCCTGCGCCAAGGCTTCGGCGGGCAGGCATATTCCATATTCCATCTCGGCGTGGCTTCACCATCCTCTTTGCCGTGCTCATCGGAAGCCTTCTCTTTTCTCTCGGCCTGTTTATCGCGCGCGTTTCACTCAAAGAAATCACACTCGCAACTGCGGGGAAGAATTCGGAGGTCGCATTTTTTGCCGCCGATACGGGAATAGAGTGTGCACTCTACTACGATTTCCGCGTCTCGGGAACCTTCCCCAACTCAAGCGGTAAAAGTATGCCCCCCTCCATCAACTGTAATGGAGCTCCGAACCCTCTCTTGCCCGAGAGTGCAAACAGCACGTCGGCAACAAGCACCTTTACACTCAATTTTACCGTAGGCGCTAAACCGGCAGGGTGCGCCATTGTGCTCATCGGCAAGACGACTTCAGGTTCCACCATTATAGAATCGCGAGGCAGGAACGAGTGCGGACCTCAAGAAAATCCCGCCCGAGTGGAACGAGCGCTTCGGGTGAGGTATTAGCTTGTTAGGAATTAGTTTTTCTACTGAAAAGCTAGTAAACTAAAAAGCTATGAAGAATATTCCCAAAGAAACAATTGAACGGCTCAAAAAACTTCGGGATACGATTGAACATCATCGGTATCTGTATCATGTGCTGGATAAGACGGAGATGTCGGAGGAAGCGCTTGATTCGCTTAAGCACGAGCTTTCCGAGATAGAGAAAAGGTACCCCGAGCTTATCACGCCCGATTCGCCGACACAGCGTGTGGGAGGGAAGCCGTTGCCCGAATTTCAGAAGGTTGCCCACAAGGTGGCACAATGGTCGTTTAACGATGCATTCTCTCCCGAAGAGATGCGTGAGTTTGATACGCGCGTCAAGAATTTTCTCCGCAAAGAAGGCGAAAATGGAGAGGTCGCCTATGTGGTAGAGCACAAAATAGACGGGCTCAAGGTGGTGCTTACCTATGAAAATGGAGTGCTCAAAACCGCGGCGACGCGAGGTGACGGAGTGGTCGGAGAAGACGTAACGCACAATGTGCGGACGATAGAGTCGGTACCGTTAAAATTGCAAAAACCCGTGTCGGTTATTGTGGAGGGAGAGATTTGGATGAGGAAGTCCACACTCGCAAAGCTCAACAAAGAGAGGGTGAAGCACGGTGAAGAGCCATTTGCCAATCCGCGTAATGTCTCCGCAGGTTCCATCCGCCAGCTTGACCCAAAGGTTGCCTCATCACGAAAACTTGAGTCCTTTATCTATGACCTATCTCCCCTAGAAAGGGGAGCACACGAGTCTTCGAGTGGAGGGGTGTTTCCCGACACGCAATACAAAGAGCTCGAGTACCTGCGTGAGCTCGGTTTCAAAGTAAACCCACACTTTGCGAAGGCACACACCATTGATGAGGTAATTACGTATTGGAAGAAGTGGCAAAAAGAAATGCCGAAGGAAGACTATCTCGCGGACGGCGTGGTGGTAAAAGTAGACGAACGGAAACTGCAGGAAAAACTCGGCTATACCGGCAAGGCTCCGCGCTTCGGTATTGCCTTCAAGTTTCCCGCGGAGCAGGTAACAACCGTGGTAGAGGAAATCGTGTTTCAAGTGGGGCGCACGGGTGTCGTTACACCGGTGGCGCACCTACGCCCTGTGCTTGTCGCGGGCTCCACCGTTTCTCGCGCGACGCTCCACAACGAAGATGAAATTAGGCGCCTTGATGTGCGCGTCGGCGACACGGTTATTCTCCAGAAAGCGGGGGATGTGATCCCCGATATCGTGTCGGTGGTAACCGAGATGCGCACAAAGCAAGAGAAACCCTTTGTCTGGCCGAAAAGGGTAGATATGTGTGGTGGTGACGGGAGTATTGAGCGAGTGCCCGGAGAATCGGCGTGGCGATGCGTGGACCGTAATTCGTTTTCCATTCAGAAGCGGAAGTTCTATCATTTTGTGGGGAAGCATGCCTTTGATATTGAAGGGCTTGGACCGAAGATTATTGATGTTCTGCTTGAGCAAAAGCTCGTTATTTCGTTTGACGACATTTTCACCTTGAAGCGAGGAGACCTCCTGGAGCTTCCGCGTTTTGCGGAAACGTCCGTAGACAATCTTCTTGCGTCCGTAGAAAAAGCACGTATGGTGAGTCTTCCCAAACTTCTAACCGGACTTTCTATTCCACAGGTGGGCGAAGAAACCGCCTACGATCTCGCAAAAGTGTTTGGCTCTATTGAACGTTTGCAAGAAGCCTCCTTTGAAGACTTAGAAGGAATAAATGGCGTCGGTCCGATCGTGGGGAAGTCGCTCGTGGATTGGTTCAGTGATGCGGGTAACAAAAAAATGCTCGGGGCACTGTTGAAGCAAATACGTGTGCAAGAAGTGGAGCAAAAAAGCGCGAGTGAGCTCCCGCTTTCGGGGAAGACCTTTGTGCTTACGGGGACGCTTCAAGCGCTCTCGCGTGAGGAGGCGGAGCGGAGAATTCGGGATCTTGGTGGTGACCCTTCCGGTTCGGTATCCGCAAAGACCAGTTTTCTTGTGGCTGGGGAGAGCGCGGGTTCAAAGTACGAAAAGGCAAAGAAACTCGGGGTAAAGATTTTGAGCGAAGAGGAGTTTTTGAAGTTGATGGAAAGATAAGAAAAAGACCAGTGGAAGAGGTTCCACTGGTCTTTCGAGCCGTTCAAGGCACTTTAGGCCGGGCAGGGAGCGCGGAAAATTTTGTTCGGCTTGCAGTGCCGAGGAGGCGCTTCAAGCTTGCGCAGATACTTCGCGAGAAAGCGAAGGCGGCCGGTCACGTTAACAATCCACCCTTTGCGATGGAGGCGCACAGAGATAACCTTAAAGACTTTATCGGTTGTGGCGACAATGGCGCGATTGAAGGCCGTGACTGTTTCGAGGATCAGGGTGACGAGGTCACCCTTCTTGAACGGAGGGGCTGTTCTTTTTGTCATACTTTTTTGGTTTTTGTTGCAGGAGCAAAAGCGACACAGTTCGTCACCCTTCTCCACGGATTAAATTATCGTGATTTCTAGGAGATGTCAAGAAATGTATCTGTGCATAACTATGCTAGGATATTCCTTATGATTACGGCCGAAGAAATTGAGAAGCTCGCAACCCTTGCGCGTCTATCGCTCTCTCCCGAAGAGAAAGAGCGTATGCGCGGTGAGGTGGACTCTATTTTGGAGTATGTGGCGACCATCCAAAAGGTGTCGGCAGGAGCGGGTAAACGAACCCCCTCTATTGTGGCGCAAAGGAATGTCATGCGGGAAGATACAAACCCACACGAAAGCGGCATTCACACCGAGGCTCTGGTCTCTTCCGCGCCAAAGAGGGAAGGAGATTACATTAAGGTGAAGAAGATTCTTTAGCAGGCACTAGGCCTTAGGCGCTAGGCACTAGGAAGAAAACCCTAGTCAGTCTGGTACCTAAAGCCTAGAGCCTAGTTTCCTAGAGCCTTGTACTATGATTGACCTCTCCACACTCACCATCAAAAAAGCGCACGACGCCTTACTCAAGGGCGAGTATTCGGCCGTGGAGCTTGCCGAAAGCTACCTCGCTGAAATTGAGAAAAAAAACAAAGAGCTCAACGCGTACCTGGAAGTGTTTGACGATGTTCGCGAGCAGGCGAAAAGAGCGGATGTGCTCATCAAGGCAGGGAAGGCGAGTATGATGACGGGAATCCCGATAGCGCTGAAGGACAACATTCTGGTGAAGGGAAAGCGGGTTGGCGCCTCTTCAAAGATTCTTACGGGGTATGTTGCTCCGTATGAGGGACTAGCTATCGGTAATCTCCGCGAAGCGGGGGTAGTGCTATTGGGACGCACCAATATGGATGAGTTCGCTATGGGAAGCTCTACCGAAACGTCTGCTTTTGGTCCGACACGGAACCCCTTTGACCCTAGTCGTGTCCCTGGCGGTTCTTCCGGAGGAGCCGCTACTGCGGTGGGAGCCGGGCTCGCCCTTGCCGCCCTCGGAACGGACACGGGTGGTTCGGTGCGTCAGCCCGCGGCGTTTTGCAACACGGTCGGGTTCAAGCCGACTTACGGCACCATTTCCCGAAACGGCATTATTGCGATGGGTTCGTCGCTTGATATCATCGGCCCCATCACGAAAACCGTTGAGGATAACGAAATCTTGTTTAACGCAATCGCTGGGCGCGACCCCATGGACAGCACCTCCATCGATCTAGGAGCTTCCAACTTGAAACTTAAAACTTCTAACTTAGTCGTTGGCGTTCCTCGGAGCTTTCTGGAGATGAAAGGTATTGATGCGGATGTTCTCGCGAACTTTAACGAGTCCATTAAAAAGCTTCAGGCGCGTGGATACACCATCAAGGACATTGAACTACCAACTATTCCGTATTCACTCGCCGTGTACTACATCATTATGTTCGCGGAGCTTTCCACCAATCTTTCGCGTTTTGACGGGGTGAAGTATGGATTTCACAAAGATGCCGACTCACTGCTTCACGACTATATGGAAACGCGCGCGGAAGGGTTTGGACGCGAAGCGAAGCGACGGCTTCTACTCGGCGCCTATGTGCTTTCGTCCGGATATTACGATGCGTACTATCGCAAAGCCATTAGTGTGCGGACACTCATTGAACGCGAGTTTGCGGAGGCATTCAAAAGCGTTGACCTTATCGCGACCCCGACCACCCCTACTCCTGCGTTTAAGATTGGTGAGAAGACAAAAGACCCGCTCTCTATGTACCTTGCGGATATCTTTACGGTGCCGGCGAACATTGGAGCCATTCCAGCGCTTTCCATTCCTTCGGGATTTGTGGAACGGGAAGGGAAGAGACTCCCCCTCGGGTTTCAACTTATGGCCGGGTACGGACAGGACCAACTTCTCTTTGATGCGGGAAAGACATTTGAAGGTTAACCACAGCCACGGCACTTTTGTGGGTGTATACTAATGGTGTCGTCGGTATTCTCCCTTTCCTAAAGGGAGCACTCCGTCTTCGGAGGAGGGATTTTCGGGATACCAAAAGGCGCACATAATTTCTTTGCAACACTCATCATCATTATGTCCTCAAACGCATTTAGCATACTGTTTACTTCGGAAAGTCTTGCCCCTTTCTTTGCCTTCAAGGCACAGGTGGTTGTATTTTTGCATGCCCTCGCGCCGTATTCTGCGGTGCTTTCACTCCTCCTGATTATGGGTATCGTGTACTGCTTTCTCCGTATTGAACATATTGTGCACGCCACCAAACATGAGGATGTGTCACATGGTGGGGGACACGGAGGACACGACACACACGAAAAGTCCGGCACGGAAGATAATCCTATTCAAAAACGTTGGGAGCGCGTACAGAAACATCTCCATTCCGCGAGCGAAAGCGATTGGCGTCTTGCCGTACTTGAGGCCGACGTGCTTTTGGACGAAATGGTTACCCATATGGGCTACCACGGCGACTCACTCGGGGAGAAGCTGAAGGGGATTGAGAAGAGCGACTTCCTCGCGCTTGACGGAGTATGGGAAGCGCACGGAGTGCGCAACAAGATAGCACACGAAGGGATCTCTTTTGCGCTCACCGAACGAGAAGCAAAACGAATTATGAAGCTCTACGAAGACGCATTTAAGGAGTTCCACTATATATAGATGTAAGATGTAGGACGTAAAATTTAGGAAAGACAAAAGCCCCGTATGGGGCTTTTGTTTCGACTTGTTGCGGGGCCAGGACCGCGAGTACGCTTATCGAAACCTACTGTTTCAGGTAGCTTTCTTCGAAACTACACTTGGATTTTAATAGTCGTTTTACTCCTTTAAAATCTCGGCGTACACCTTTCCCATTTCCTCATGCAGAAGCCACTCGGAAATATGGGAGAAGGTCTGCGCGACTTTGCTTTGTTCACAAAACAAGAAGTACCCTTGTGGCAATTCCCGACACAAGCAAAGAAGTTTGCTTGTTGCCCTCGCAAAAGCACCAACAGAAAAACCGCTCATAGGAGCGGTTTTTCTGTTGGCTTGTTGCGGGGCCAGGAATCGCACCTGGAATCTCAAGGTTATGCATACCACTATGGCTTTCGCCACGAATCACCGTCATATTTTGTGGTCTGGACTATGCCTTCATCCGCCTTTGGCGGACGCTCGCCGTCTAGTCTCTACACCTGCACCAATTTTGTTCACCGAAGGTGGTACAAAATTGAGTGTCCTTCCGTAGCTTTAGCGGAGGAGGACTGGTCCCCCTGCGCCAAGGCTCTGGCGGGACGCTCGATTTTGTATTCGCCTTTGGCGAACAAAATCAGCGATTGGCTCGGCGTTACCAGTGTCTAGGCTTCACCGAGTTTGACGAGTTATCAGCGCCTCATTACTGTGGCGCCAGCCCATTTTGAGCCTTGCGAGTTACTGTTACTCCACCCCGCGATGGGTGAACGGCCATTATAGCGCAAAAATGTCAAAAAACAAAGTTTCAGGGTTCTGTCTCGGTTGCGTTATCCACAAGAATAGAACCTACCATAGGCTATACTATAGTAGCAAATGGCAAAATCTGATATCAAAATAAAAGCGCGGGAATTAAGACGAACCGGAGTAAGTATCTTAGAGATAGCAAGAAAGTTTGGTGTTGCTAAAAGTACCGTTAGTCTTTGGTGCCGGGACATATTATTGAGTGATGCCCAAAAGAATAATCTGTTACAAACGAAATCACTCGCAGTATCAAGAGGGAGGTTATTGGGAGCCGAAACTAATCGGTTGAAACGAGTGGTGGTAATTGAGGAAGGGAAGAAATGGGCAAAAAGTACCATCGTTTCGTTGTCTAAGCGAGACTTACTGATTGCCGGCATAGCGCTTTATTGGGCGGAGGGAAGTAAAACCGACAGGAGGTTTATTTTTGTAAATTCTGACCCCGCTATGATTTTACTCATGTATAAATGGCTGAAAAGTGTTTTTCAGATAGAAAAAGAGGCATTTATGCCTCGGCTTTCTATTAATGAAATTCACAAACCTCGCGTGCATAAAGTTTTGGAATTCTGGTCAAATCTGCTAGAATTGCCTGTCGCGCAATTCGGTAATCCGTGGTATATAAAAGCGAAGGTGCATAAGGTGTATGATAATTACGATACTTATTACGGTATCTTGCGGTTGGGTATGAGAGACGCAGCCCCGTTTAAGTATAAGATGTTATCGTTGATTTCGTTGCTGTCTGGGATAGTGAATAAAAAAGAATTGTCGAGGTAGCTCAACGGTGGAGCAGGCGTTTCATAAGCGCCCGGTTGTGGGTTCGATTCCCGCCCTCGACATCACATATTACGTCACTTGCTTGACAGCCCTGGCAATGGGGAAGCGGACGCCAAAAGAGGTATCAAACTAGGACTCTTTTACCTCTACCTCTTGCCGAAGATATAACTTCGTGACGCTACTTTCTCGTCCCCTTCAAAAGGGTTGCAGAGAGAGTAGACTTTAGGAGCAATTTTGATGGAGGCGATACCATCACCTTGCCGTTAGTAGCGAGTTAACTCTTATTGTTACTATCATGTCACACAAATTTTCTCACAAGAGCTCCCACAAGGAGTCACACAAGGAAAGCCACAAGGCTTCTCATAAGTAACCCTTGAGCCTGTTCACTATCTCGTGGTACCCGAGTCATCAAAGCCTTATTTTTAGGCGAAAGACGAGCCGGAGTACGAACCATAATGAATTATGGTGAGGACGAGGCGATGTCTTGGAGCCAAAAATAAGGCTTCGAGGACAGGGGGAAGATAGTGGACAGGCTCTAGCTCCCTCTTTGATTTTCGAAGAGGGAGTTTGTGTATTAGTAAGGAACGCGTAATTCTTTTATCTCTATGACCAGCAAATTCTCATCGAAAGAGTGCGGTAATTGCGGAAACGGCACCTGCACCGGTTGCGGTGGTCCGGCGAAATAGTTTTCCTCTCGCAAACCCCTCTCCGGCTCCGGCCGGGGAGGGGTTTGTGTTTGTCAGGAGTGGATAGTGTAATATCCTGTCACGTGGTACCATTACTCTGTGCCTGTCCCCAAAAAAGTTAACAAAGATTTTTTCAAACGATGGACTCCGCAAATGGCTTATGTGCTTGGATTTTTTGCCGCAGACGGATATATCACGGTTAACAAACGGGGCGGGCAATTCTGGTGTATTCAAATCACGGATAAAGAATTACTGTATGCTATTCGGAAAGCTATCGGCTCAGAGCATAAAATCAGTAACAGGCCCGGAAAAGGGAATAACCAAACTCAATACAGGTTACAACTTGGTAGTATTGAGATGTGCGATGATTTGCGTAACCTCGGCTTTTCGGAGCGAAAGACAAGAAGTTTGAGCATACCTAATGTTCCAGTAAAGTATCTTGCCGACTTCACTCGGGGTTATTTTGATGGAGATGGAAACATTTGGTCCGGTCTATTACATAAGGAGCGAAAAACTCAGACTGCTACACTTTTTATAGCTTTTACATCCTGTTCCATTGAGTTTCTAACGAAGCTAAAGAATAGGCTTAGTAAATTTTGTATGGGAGGTTGCATCTATCGGTCGAAGGGGAATTATGCGCGACTTCAGTACAGTTCCCAAGATTCTTTGAAATTATACGATTTTATGTATAATCAAGGTCACCGCACGTATGAAAAGCGCGGTTTATTCCTTGAAAGAAAGAAAAGCGTTCTTGAGAGGTATAAATTGTTAAAAAATGCGCCCGTGGTGTAGCTGGATAACACAATCCCCTGTCACGGGATAGATCGCCGGTTCGAGTCCGGTCGGGCGCGCAGAGTAAGATTTCTCAATTATAGCTTTTAGCTGTAAGGACTTTTGAGTTCTAACCTGGTTTCTTAACATGGTATAATTTCCTGATGCCCCAGATAAAGTACAAAAATAAGCCAAAGCTTTCAGAGCATGAGATCGACAAGATATCTAATGATCGGCGCATAGCGCTTGTTCCTCTTCTAGAATCTTTCCTCTCTTCTGATGAAATGTTCGTGGGTAGGGATATCTCGGTGGAATATTCCCACCAAGGTGTCTCTGCCTTGGTGGCATTTATTGAAACAGACGCAGACAAGTATGTTCTTAAAATTCCTTTGAAACCTACTGCCGAAGGAGAAGCCCTGTTTCTAAATAAATGGGAAGAGGTTGGAGCCACGGTGCCACATGTGTATAAGGAAGGAAAACTAGGAAACCACCGCTACATACTCATGAGCTTTGTCGACGCACCTATGCTTTCCGAATCAATAAAGAATGGTTTAGTGAAGAGTGATATATGGGTCGACCTAGGAAAGATTCTTCGTAATATGCACAAGCCTAGCGCTGAAGGTTACGGCTCCATTGTTGAGGGTAAGGCAGAATACACGACATTTAAGGATTGGATTACGAGTGAAAAAGTGCAAGAGAAAATCAAATACGTTGAGGGGGCGGGTTTATTAGATACGAAGCTTTGGCCGATCTCAAATGTGATAGACACTCTTGTCGCTTATGATGAGCGTAATCCAAAGAGTTCTTATTGTCATATGGACTTTTGTGCAGATGACATTATGGCATCTGTCCCTCTTACAATAATTGACCCAGACCCAATGTTCAACAATGGGATCATAGACATCGGCTGTAGCCTTCAAGTAATGAGTGCGCAGGGCAACTTTGACCATGTTGAAGATCTCAAAGAAGGCTATTTCTCAAACAATGTATCGTATGACAAATCAGCATTGCATGCGGCTATTATTCTAAGCGCTTATATGAAGTTCCGATACTGGCACAAGACTGGTAGGGATAAGGAAATGGCAATGGTAAGGAAGTATTTAATTGAGACTTGCTGAACAAAGTAAATTATTGCTCCACCCAAACACTCAAATTCGGTACATAAGGACTAGGGCTAGCATTTATTAATTCAGTTCTAACATCGTCCACTAGTCCGCGCAAATTAAAAACAGCCGAGCTTCTGCTCGGCTGTCCACATTCAGTTCCAAGAATGCTTTTTTGTTTTAGATTTGGTATCATAGAGTTATGAAGTTTCCAAGATCAAAAAAACTACTATTTGCAAATAATAAAGGTGGCGTTGGTAAAACAACCCTTGCTTTTAATTGCGGAATGTCTTTAGCGAAACAAGGATACAAAGTTGCCCTTATTGACCTTGACCCGCAGTGTAATTTATCCAGACTATCTCTGGGTGATCAAAATTATGCAAATACTCTTTTTTCTTCTACATATAAAGATATATATGATGTGTTGAAGGGTATTATTGAGGGTGGTTCTGACGTTGATATTTCAGTTCCGATGATTCCCGTTTCTAATAGTGGAAATAATTTATTTCTTCTTAAAGGTAGCGTTAACCTTTCTTTATATGAAAATCTTTTAGTTTCTGCGTATGGTCAAGCTGCTTCTGGACAACAACTTGGTTATTTTCAAACTAGTGCGATAGATCGTTTTTTGCGCGAAAGAGGACTAAGTGATGAGATAGATATTTTTATAATAGATACATCACCGAGTCTTTCTCTTTTAAACCAAATTATCTTTCTCGGTTCAGATTATTTTGTTGTACCAATGATGCCTGATGCATTTAGTGTTCAAGGTATAGAAAATCTAGGTTCAATATTTGAAAAATGGAAGACTAATTGGAAAGTCACAGGTAAAGCACTTTCTGGTAACACCGAAAGTAAATTTGTTTTGTCTGGTGATGGCATTTTTATTGGTTACATTGTAAATTCATATAATGTATATGGTAAACAACCAATAAAAGATCATAGGCATTGGATTGAGGAATTGCCTAAAAAAGTTAAGCAGTTTCTTTCTGAAAAACACGGAAGAAATGGTTTAGTTGAAAAGAGCTGGAAGAACCCACTCGCTGAAATTCAAGATTATGGAAGAATTCCAGCTATGTGTCAGGATTTGGGGGTTGCAATATTTGACTTAGATCCAAAATTGATTGCTGATAATCAAGAAGGTACAAAAAACAATATAGAGAAATCAAAAGAAGAATTTGCCCATTTAACAAATTCGGTAATTCAAGTGCTTAATGTATATTAGTGTAATTTAGTATAGGAATGTATATTTGTGTATCATTTAACACAGAAAAAGCAGTTCTAACATCGTCCCCGCCTTCGCCAAGGCTTCGGACGGGCAGGCACTAGTCCGCGCCAAAACAAAAATGATCCGATGTATTCGGGTCATTTTTGTTGTGTTGCGGTACCGACCGGACTCGAACGGCAAAGAACAACTAACTTTCGTCGTGAGGCTTTAGTTTTGTGTGTATGACGCGAAAAATAGTGTACGGCTTGGGAGCACCACTTGGTCTGCTACTGTTGTTTGTATTTGTCATTCCTCCGCTGTTTCAAGCGGATCCGCAGTCTTCTGTTGTGCTCATGGCCGAGGATGCATTATACAAGAAAGTTTCTACCGGCTTTTATGCGGTTGATGCGCTTACGAAAGATCAAATACCGTTTGCCAAAATAGTCGTCCGATTAAAATATGACAATGACCCGGACGAGAAGAGGCTCGTAACGGTCAATGTGCAGACCGCCGATAAAAACGGATGGGTTCAGGTGAGCGGTTTGGAACCCAATACTACTGTGGTGGATACCTACGATGAAAGCAAGAGTAACCGCTACGTTGTTTTTGCCTGCGATACTGCTAAACCTTTTGCCAAAAGATATGGACGTCTTGATTCAATGGGGACCTTTGGGCCGGGGCATTATGATAGCTTTACGATTGAATTACGACCCGTTTCCGACGAGGGAGAAATACGGTGCTGATTTGATGTTTTGAGCTTCACGCAAAAATACTTTTAAGCGGAGGAATGTAGACAGCCTCATCGTCTCTTCGCTCAAAAGCAGTTCTCACATCATCCCCGCCTTCGCCAAGGCTTCGGACGGGCAGGCACTAGTCCGCGCAAAATAAACGTAGGTCGGTTCAAAATAGCACTTTCGGGTGCTATTTTGCTACAATTAAAAAATGAACATGGAAGGTCCAAAAAATGCAGAGAGTACTGCATCATTTACATTTCCTAATGTAGAGATGGAAAGAGGAGAGATAGAGAGAGTGGCAGTTGAATTTGCAGAGACAGATCCAGCTGTTTTTACAACTCAGCTTGTTGAAAGGTCAAAAGGCGCAGGGTTAATTACTATGAGTGAAGAGATGTGGAGTACACTAGAAAACACAGACTCTTACGACATACCCTCTGGGGATTGGGAGGCTGTAGAGCATCATTCTGCTGCTGGTCATTCTGAAGCACCACGAGACTGGCAGAAACTAAAGTCAAAAATGGAAAATGGAGAAAGTCTTGACGCCCCAATTATTTGTCATAAGGCTGGCAGGTTTCATTTGGTGAGTGGTAATACTCGACTTATGGTGGCACGAGCGCTTGGACAAATACCCCAAGTGTTACTGGTCAACATGGATCAGATTATAAATCGGGAATAAAAATATAACTTCGGTTCTCTCTTATTTCAGTTCCAACAGTATCCACTAGTCCGCGCCAAAAAATTACCCCTCGCATTTTATTGCAAGGGGCATTCATTAGTTATTCATTAAGTGGGTTTCCTTCAGCTTTTCGGCGTTGCAAAGTTAATTGCACATATTGTCCGATAAGCCCCAGCTTTTCTTCTTGTTCCGTTTCAAATTCCAGCCTCGCTCTCTCTTTTGCGATGAGGTTGAAAAGCCATACCGTCATCTCGGGGCTTCCCATACCGAGTTGAAGCTTGATTTTCCTTATTTCGTCATTGATGGTGAGTAAGTGCGGTCCCCCGCCTCGTAGCGGATCGGGTAGACCGTCTCCTTCAGAAGATTTGCGGTTGAATTTCTTAAGCAAAAGCAACTCACGCTCTATCTTTTGGATTACTGATGCTATTCGGCTACGACCTCCTCCTTGAAAAGTCGGAGGAAATCCGAGTTGCGCGCACCTATCTTTTAGGTGCGCAACCAATTCTACGTATTCGAGTTTGAGGTCGGATAAAATATGCCTACGTTCGTTTGCCTGACGTAGACTGGTTGGCGGGTTTTCATTCGAGAAGAAACGGTTGTAAGGGGTTGCAGTTTTAAGAAACTCATCGACCAGCATTTGGGCCGCCGTCAATCTTTGAGCTTTGGATTCTTGCGCGTTTACTTTCGCCGCTTCTTGCGCAATTTGCTTGACCCATTGTATGAGGAAATTCTTTTCCCTCCGTCGAAAGTTCAACGCCCGCATTGCACGGAATTTCCAATCGTCATATGCATCAAGAGTACCAAGATCGTGCTCGGTCCGTGTTTGAAGGTCAGCGTCAATCCGTACGATGGCTTCTTCCACCAGGTTTAATTGCTCCAAGGCTTGCTGAACTGTAGAGGGCGGGTTGGTGTAGGTGTATCGTGGACTTTGGTCGGAAATAGAATTAGTATTCACGGTGTAGAGTTTTGAAGAGCTTCCAAGAGACGTTGGAAACGTAGATAAACGTTCTCGCGGTTATCTATGCAGATAGTAACATTCTTTATAACCTATGTCAAAGTTTTGAGAGATGCGAAAAAGCGAGTATACTCAAGGAAATGAACACGCTTATCGTGATAAGCATCGCCACCTTTTGCGCTTCCCTCACGGGAGTGTGCAGGTTTTTCGTTTGCATTCAAACTTTATTTCCGCTATACTTTCAACGTGCTTGTGGGGCGTCAGCCCTATTCGGCTAATACATAAGCTGAAGGCAGGCACATCAAAACCACCGCTCTTGGCGGTGTTTTTGATGCTTAGTCCTCCTCTGAATTGCCTTTCATGGTGCTGAATAGTTTTATGTCTCGATACTTGTTTGTAACCCACGAGGGTATAACGCTCCAAAAGTGCATCGTCCCGTTATCGCCAATCTTGCGAATGATGACCTTGATTTTTCGACCGTCAATGATGGCAATGATGCCCCAGTAACGGACGGGCTTCGTCTTCCGTACTCGTTTCTTATAGCTCTGCACATCAAATTCTTTGATGGTTTCTTCAAATTCCTGATAGGTGGTCGAGAGTTGAACGAGCTTTACAGCACGAGGGAGCAATTTGAAACGGAGTATCTGTGAAGGCTTTTCCCGTTCCGAACGCGAACCCTTGAAGATGAGATGGTTAAATGATTCGGCGGGAAAATGCACTTCTTGTTGAAAAGCAGGGGAGAAAACCCTCCCCACGCTCCCATAGAATTGCTGTGCATCCGAACGGAGCTTCTCGTAATTTGATAGGTCTTCCATGGCGTTATTCTACAGCATGGATTGCACAGATGGAATGTATATACGACTCGTATACCTACGGATGGCAGTTCTAACATCGTCCACTAGTCCGCGCCAAATGAAAATCACTACAACTTTTAGTTGTAGTGATTTTCATTTTGGGAACTATGCTACACTTTTCGCATGAAAATCGCTTTTGTGAGGCATGGGGAAACGGACTTCAATAAACACGGCAAAGTAACCGGACAAACCGACGTTAGTCTGAATGAGGAGGGTATACGGCAAGCGGAAGAAATGACCACAGAAGTGGAGGCGGTGTTTGATGTTATCTTTTCTTCGTCCGCGAAGCGGGCGCTTGAAACCTCGGCCATCATCAATAAGAAATTACGCGTACCGATCGTTGCAAACGCGCTTATTTTGGAGAGAGCCTTCGGGTCGCTCCAAGGGAAGACGTGGGACGAAATTGGTTCTGAAGTACGGAAGGCTGACAAAGAGCAACGGTACGATTACCGCTCTTTCGGTGGCGAGTCGGCGGAGGATGTGCGAAAGCGTCTTATGGATTTTGTCGCCGAAGTAAAACAAAGCGGTTATGCCCGACCGCTTGTTGTTTGTCATGGCGGGATAATCAGAATGCTCCACCACCTACACCAAAAAGAATTCGGGCACATCGAAAACGCTTCCGTCCACGAGTTCGATTTGTAGACGTCTCTCCCCTAGGTTTGAATTGATTTTCCTCTTCGGATAGAAAATTCAGCGTAAGTAAGGTATCCTTTCGCTATGACGTGGATATATGCATTTGGGGCGGTTGGGGTGGTAAGTCTCGTTTCGTTTGCGGGGCTCTTCACGATAAGCATACGGGAAACGGCACTGAAGCGCATTGTGTTTGTGCTGGTGGGGCTTGCCGTAGGAGCGCTCTTTGGCGACGCCTTCGTGCATCTCATTCCGGAAGCACTCGAAAGTGGGGTGGGAGAGACCTGGGTTGGTATCGCGGTGATGTCAGGCATTCTCCTTTTCTTCGCGCTTGAGAAGTTTTTGTTTTGGCATCACTGCCATGGCGAACATGAAGAGAGTGAAGATACCATTGCTCTCCACAACCATGCCCCGAAAGCACTCGGCTCGCTAATACTCACCGCCGATTTTGTGCATAATGCCGTGGACGGTGTTGTCATAGGCGCAGGCTTTCTCGTAAGTATGGAAGTGGGTATGGCGACGACAGTAGCGGTAGTGCTCCATGAAATCCCGCAGGAAATAGCGGATTTCGGACTTCTTATCCACGCGGGGTGGACGCGCGGGAAAGCACTTTTGTGGAATTTTTTTTCGGCACTCTCGGCGTTCCTTGGTCTTTCACTCGTACTCCTTCTCGGCGAGGGAGTAGAGCATCTCGTGCCTATCGCGGCTGCGTTTACCGCTGGAGCATTTATCTACATAGCAGGGTCCGATCTTGTGCCGGAACTTCATAAGACGGAAGGGTTTGGGCGCACCGTCATTCAAATCCTCGCAGTTGTCGTTGGTTTTGGACTTATGCTCCTGCTCGCGCTCGTAGGATGATGACACTAGAGGTTAGAAGGATGGTCCCCGATAGGTGAAAACCTAAACCGATTGAGTTTGGGTGATAGATGATCTACCAGTCCGCAGACGTTTGAAAGTACAGCTTCCAGCTCGGCTCGACCGAGTATGTGGCTTTCGCGCACGATAATAAGCTCGCTTTCTACAAGTTCAAGGTCGTACGACCATTTCGCGTCAAGTAGAAACTGGAGCGTATCGGGTGAAAATATCGCAAGTGCCTCAATCTCGTATTCCTTGGGAGCGTACAGGACAAATTTTTTCTCAAATTCAGCGGGGAGGGAGAGCTTCGATAGGCGTAAAGTTTCAAAGAGATTAAGATAGTTCCCGTTCTTGGTGTTGTTAAGATAGAGATGGGGGAATGCGCCTATAAACTTAATCTCAAAAATCGTGTATGAATATGTCGTTTTATATTTTCCACTCCCTGTTGTGTACTCGTATTCAAATAGTGAGAGAGGTTGACCGTTGTGTACACCTCTCACGGCATGAAGAACCGTCGGACCGTCTCCTTGTCTAAAGAGCAAGGCTTTTTCATCCGATACACTCTTATCTTCCTCGTAAAACCAGCCGTGACTTTGCGCAAACTCCTTCCAGAATTTGATCTCGGCTTTACCTCTCGCGTTGCCATACCATAGAGAAATAGTGAAGACTGGCGCGATGAACAGAATTTCAAACGGCGCTTGCAGGTAGAAAAGTACCATTTCAAGGAGAACTATCCCCACGGCAATTTTCCATCCGGAAGAGGCAAGCTCTTCTTTGAAGATAACATTCGTCGCGCCCGATATTGTTTCAGTGGGGGTTTCCGGTAGTGATGACTCTTGCATACGTCCATTTTATCCTATGACCCCAAAATTATGAAATGATCAAATCTGATGAAGCGCCTTTCGTTTAGCATTTGCTCATGGCCGTGAGCAAATGCTAAAGCTAAAAAAGTCCTTCTTTTTAGGTTATAGGAAGCATTGATAATGTTTGAGAAATGTACTACTCTAGGTGAGTTCTAAATTATATACGCCGTTGTAGCTCAGTTGGTAGAGCACGTCATTGGTAATGACGAGGTCATCGGTTCAATCCCGATCAACGGCTCCAGAATCCGAGTTTCAGACAAAAGACCAACTTTTTGATGGGACGCGCGAAGCGCGTCCCACTGATTTCCCCCCGCAAAATCCTGAATTTTTGGCGCGCTTGCGCGCACTAATTTGTTTTGGAGGAGGAGGTTCGAAATCCAATGCAATTTTTCCTAATTTGCTTTGCCCTACAAAAAGAATTTTTGCTATAATACCAATATGGAACAAAAATTCTTTTTGTATGCTCGCAAGTCTACTGATGTCGAGGACAAGCAGGTTCTTTCGATTGAGGCGCAACTTCAAGAATTGCGAGACTATGCTAAGCGAGAGAATATTGAAATCGTTTGCGAATTTATTGAAAAGCAATCTGCGAAAGTTCCCGGTCGTCCCATTTTCAACGACATGATTGAGCAGATTGAAAAAGGATTCGCAAACGGCATACTCGCTTGGCATCCGGATCGTCTTGCGCGCAATTCTGTCGATGGAGGACGCATAATTTACCTTGTGGACGAGAAAAAGCTTCAGTTCCTCAAATTCATCCAGTTTTGGTTTGAACCTACCCCACAAGGTAAATTTATGCTTTCTATCGCCTTTGGGCAAAGCAAATATTATGTAGATTCTCTTTCCGAAAATACGAAACGGGGGTTGCGCCAGAAAATTCGGCGCGGCGAATATCCGTCTCTTGCTCCTGTGGGATATATCAATGACTCGCGAACTAAAACTGTTGTGGTAGACAAAAAGACCGCGCCAATTATTCGCCGAGCATTTGAACTCTACGCGAAAGGTGACCAAACACTCCAAGGTATTGGCGAATATTTTGAGCGCAACCATCTCGTTGCAAAAAATGGAAAGAGAATCCACATTTCCCGCGCGACCTTTATCCTGTCCAATCCGTTTTACTACGGACATTTCCGATATAACAGTGAAATATACGAAGGCAAGTACGAACCAATAGTGGCAAAGAAACTTTGGGACCAAGTGCAAGAAGTGATGAAACGAAGAAGTCGTCCGCGCCACAAACAGAAGAATGAGCCGCAGACATATTGCGGACTGCTTTCTTGCGCGTCCTGCGGAATGCAAATTACTGGCGAATACAGGGTGAAGACCCAGCTCAACGGCACACAACATTTCTATACTTATTACCACTGCACCAAGAAATCGAAAACTCAAAAATGTCCTGAACCCTGTATTCGTCAAGAATCTTTGGACGCGCAAATTTCATCACTTCTTCAAAAAGTTTCTTTGCCACAAGATTGGGCGGACTATTTGAATATGAGACTTGAAAAAGACAACGTGGAATCCGCCAAATCTGTTTCTGCTTTTGTTGAAAAAAATCAAAAAATGATTATGGACATCACAGCGAAGCTCCAGCGACTTTTGGACGGCTATTTAGACCAAGACATAGACAAAGAAACATATCGTACAGAAAAATCAAAATTGTTGCCCGAGAAAAAGTCGCTGGAGGAAGAAATATCTCGTAATCAACAAAAGCAGAAACATTGGCTCGAACCGATGGAAAAGTGGATAAAGAACGCGGGGAATATGGAAAAAATTGCATTGGATAGCAACCTTTTTGCGAAAAAGGTTGCTGCCAAAGAAATCTTTGGCTCGAACCTCCTCCTCCAAAACAAATTAGTGCGCGCAAGCGCGCCAAAAATTCAGGATTTTGCGGGGGGAAATCAGTGGGACGCGCTTCGCGCGTCCCATCAAAAAGTTGGTCTTTTGTCTGAAACTCGG